>VGMK01000010.1 GCA_016866375.1 Bacteroidota bacterium | reverse complement strand
ATGTGGTAAGCTCCAGGTCACGATTCCCATTCCCGTATCCATCCAACCGCGTGATCTGAGGGGATGAACCGTATTCAATCAATTGCAAGGTGCCTCCTGCCTCCGGAACAGGGCTGTGAGGAATGGCAGCAGTTGGTGTAATTGCTGTTCCATCATAATTTAACCTGGATGAAATAAATGGAATTTTTTGTCCGTCAAGCTGCTGTGGATCATTTGGATTGTATGGCTTGAAATTATTGTATGCGTAGGCTACAGCTACATAATAATATGTTTTATGATTTACCAAAGCCCTTGCTCCTTGAGCAAATTCATCTTCTGTAATTCGAAAACTGTGGCGAATTCCTTTATTTTCTCCATCCACTTTTTCTACAGGAACGGAAAAACCAAGTGCCTCGTCAAATTCAAAATTTATTATTCTTGAAACATCGTTTTTGATATCACATTGAGCTACCAATCTAGCTTTTGTTGGATCTGCAATGTCCGCAACCGAAACCTCGTCATCTTTTAATTGGAATATTTGATACCCTTCAAACCTATACTTGCGATCAACCGTTGGATCGGGTATATTTATTTCATCAATTTCCTCATATTCTTCCCTGTAATTATTTGATGAATTTGGGTTTTCAATTACTAATATTAACTCATTTTCCAATTCCTGTATTGTTAACTTTGGTGCATCTGGCGGTGACAAAATTTTAAAACATGCATCAAACAAGGCCTGTGCTTTTGTATCCGCACGTTTCATTGCTTCCACTGACGCCATAAGTCCACCATCTGTACTTCTACCATAAACCATACCTACGGTGATATTGTTTATCGCACCTGGTTTTAATGTAAATGGACCAGCTGATTGCACAAAACGTCTGTCTGCAGGCGGATTATTGTTGGTTGACTCATCCCATCCGTTGGGAAATGTCGAAGTCATATCAATACCTCCCGTTCCCCAGTTGAGTGGATCAGAGGTCCCAGGAAACATGTAATCAGATAAAACTGGTGTGGCTCCAGTTGATCCTGTATAACCTAAGCCTCCGTAGTACATCTCCGAACCGTTTGCCCATTGACCTTCCATGAAATTATAATATTCAGCCGCAGGACCCGGGTCATTATAAGGATAGGCAGAGGTGGATGTGTAAAAAGTAAATCTCCTCATTCCAAATCGCTCATTATCGATAATTCCATCGCTATATCCAATTCCGATTCCTTTATATACAATTCCTCCATTCGCTAATGCATCCGTAACAGTCGGAACAACGTCCGTCTGTGTTGCCTCATTAAAATATGGCCCTGGGTTATCCAAACCGTCAGCATCCTGATAAGGGCCCTCAAAGAAATCACAGCCTAAAGCCGGTGGGTTTTCCCCATATCCTGGGCGACCGCCGTCACTTTCATCATTTAAGTCTCCATTGTACATATAACCCAATCCCCTCGACACGTCACACCCTGTGTAATCATCCGCATAATTTCCTATATCTGCATCCAAATACTGAGAAAAATAGGTATTATATAAGGTCTGAGTACCTCTATTTATTAACTCATAATTATAGAAAGTCATTCTATTGATTTCATCATTCGTGGCAAATGAAAAAGCTTGTGCACGAATCTCCATACCAATTGGATCGCCATTCGTTTCCGTGTGAATATTTCCTTTGTCATTGAATACCCACCAATGGGTTTCGTCGCCATAAAGAGTTACCCTTCGATCAATTCCACACTCTACATCATCTCTACCGAGAATATCGTCGTACCAAGGATGGTCTCCTTCACTCGGATTGTAGGCACCATCTCCATCTCTGTCATAAAAAGGTGCTAGAAAATAATCTTGACCCCTTGAAACATCACCATGAGCAGGCCAATTATTAATTCTTTCTAATTCATCATTTGTAGGCGGTGTAATATCTGCGCAGCCCTCAGTGGTTATTCCGTTTTCGCATTCCCACCAAATATTAAATCGAATAACTTCAGCTTTTCTAATGGTATAAAATTTATCAAAAGCAATACACTGGTCAGGGTCTATATTGGCCTCACCAAAATCCCTAGTTGCATCATCACCAACCGGAGCACTAGGATCAAAAGTTCCTGAACCAGGATTAACCGTAAGTGGGCCAGGCCAAAAATCATTTCCCTGACGATATCTTAAAGCCGCAAGCTTTAACTGACCATTAACGTCAGTTCCACCCATCCATAGGGCCCCCGCATAGATAACGTGAAGACCACTATTTTTTGGAATCTCATACGACGCAACTCCCGCTTGTCTATTTTGAAACATGCTACCACCCTGCTCAATTAAAGCTTTAACATCATTAAACTCCATAAAAAGTTTGGCTGTAGCCGGACTACAATTTGCCTTTAAATGGGGCTTCGGTTTTGAGGGTTTGTCATTCGGACCAAGGTACGCCAAGGCATTCGTACTTACAAATATTAGTCCTACTATTAATGCAATAAATTGCTTCTTCATTTCTTCTATTTTTAGTCTATTAGAAATCTATTTTTACACCTAGACGTATGGTTCTAGGAACGCTTATGTTGAAGGGATTCTGAATCTTCATTGAATAAAAGTCTCTGAACGATTGTTCATCAATTTGGTTTTGAATGGAAGTTTGACTTGATGCAGCAGCAAGGAATCCGTCGTCATCCCAATTTCCTGTGGCGCGATAAACATTAAGAATATTAAACTGATTAAACATATTGGTCACACGCACATAAACATTCAAGAATGCCATTTTTTTCTTGTCTTCCTTGCTCCCAAACTCCATATTAAATGTCTTATCCAATTGCAAGTCTAACCTGTATTGCCACGGTAATCTTGAACCGTTTAAAGTACCATTAAGGCCTGCATTCAGGGCTCCAATTGCCTCATCTGTTATAAATGTTTGGTTTGAGTAAGGTGAGCCCGAGTTGATGTTTGTAAAGATATTCAATCCCGTATTTTCGAATAGCTTAAATTTTCCAATCTTTGGTCCGTTGTAATCTTCATCCTCACCATATCTATAATCGAAGGTGATTGCAAACGCATGACGCTGATCGAAATCATAAGGGAAAATATTTCTCAAATTAGGTAAGCCAGCATTGACTAAACCAGAGGCTGATGCAGCATTTGAACCCGTTCCGTCGGCAAATTGTAAAGTATAGGCAGCAGTCAAACGAATATTGCCTGTTTGTCTTAAATCGTAATTGATGGTCATCCCTTTCACTGTTCCGAAATCTCTGTTTCCAAAAGTTTTGTAGGTTGCCGGGTAGGCCTCAAAAATATTTACAAGTTGTACGTTGTTTCGCTGTTCTCGGTAAAATGCCGAAATCTTCACCGAAGAAGTACGGGATAATACTTGTTGAAATCCTAATTCGTAATCAACAGTGGTTTCAGGTTTTAAATTTGCATTGTTTATCACTGCATTTCTGTTGTTTATAAATTGATATTCATAAGGGTCAAAACGGAATCCAGAGGTTGGTCTCTTCGTTAGGATGTCATAATGCGCAAAGAAAGAAGCTTTTTCAGAAATCGGAAATGAGAACGCGATACGCGGCATAAAATTAATTTGTGCCTTGTAATCTTCAAAAGCGCTCGCGTCTGGAGTTTCTTGAGAAGGATTTAACAACCAGGGTGCTATACCCGCAGAACCTCTTATCACCTTCGGATCTTCTACCGGAGTTCCAGAGGCATTATACCAGTCCATTCCATTTCTAAAACCATTAATTGCAGTTGGATTATTTACATCGTTGACATAAACGATATAATCATCCCCCATACCTTGAGGTAATACCACCCACCCGTATTCAGTGGGATCTCCCTCGTTCAATGCTCGGGCCTCTTTTACTGTTCTGGCATTGTAAAACAAGTACTGATCTTTCAGCACCGGCTGATTTGCGTCAAATAAATCCACACGAAGACCTACGTTAAACACGATATCATTGAAGGCAAACTTATCCATGATATACCCGGCCATATAAATAGGCTGAAAGGCACCCACGAACCTTCTGAAATTGCCATTTTCATCGTAATCATTAAAATAATTGTTGATATCTGTTGCTCCGCGAACAATTTTTCCTGTGTGGTCATATCCATAATAGGAAACAAAAGACTGACCACTGTTCAATAATTCGTCGGGTGAGAACATGTCGAATTGAAATAGGGACGGATCATATTGATCAATATCAACAAAGTCATTACCTCCAGGAGCAAAACCTAATTTCTTTCTTATGTTATAATCGAAGAAAGATTGATTGTCATTTTCAATTTGTCCTCCATAGGCTCCATTATTGGTACTTGCGTAACCTGAGTTTAAACGTTGGTAGGTGATTGCTTTAAACGACCCCGAGTCAGAAATCACTCCTGAAGCTAAATCTAATTCACGGATGTGGAAGTTCGTTAACTGTCTCGCAATCGACCAAATACCAAGTGGTCCTTGATCACCACTCGACCAACCCCTGTCTGTTCGTTGTTCGTATTCAAATCCTAATGAAATACTATGATCTCCAATAACCACAGAACCGGCACCTGTGACACGGAACTGATCTGCTTGAGATTTTCCAAACCCGTTGTAAGGAGTACCGATATTACTCCATATTCCATAAACGCTTGAGGGAGCATCTCCATTTCGCAAGGCATTGCCCTGCTGAATTTGAAACAGATTTTCGTAACGTCCTATTGGATTTCCTTCGTAAATATTGAAATATTGCGTGGTAATCGCCGCCAAAGCAGCATTTGTTTGAGAGGGTTCAAAAGATACTTCAACATCCTTGAAACCATTGTGAATATATGTTTGGGTTACAGGGTCAAATTCATACGAAGGTCTTCTTGTTGTGGTAAACTTTCCGACATGGCCGTAATTAAATAAATTAAATTGATGCTTTGGGTCATAAAACTCACTCTGAGATCTTGAAAAATCAACCATTAGGTTGTATAGCGCAGACTTTATTTTTGAACTCGAACCCTCTCTTGAATTATTAAACCTTTGCGTAAATCTCCCAAAAACGCGCCAATCCAATGACTTGGACTCACCAAAGTTTGAGAAATTTAGTAAAGACCCTGTGTAGGAATAACTACTTCCTTGTGAGTAATTCAAAGATCCCCCGAATTGCAAGTTTACCGACGGCCCCGTATTAACGTCAATTTTTGTTTGAGCCGATAAAACCGTGTTACCTGCGTTCATCCTCCACGCCACTTTTTCAAAATCCTCTTTTCTTAAAAATAAAGCATTGTGGAATGTCCCAAATCCTGTAGAAGTTGGTCTGAGTGGATTAGACAAAAGTTCATCTCTTTTTTCTTTTTTAATACGATAACCTCCACCAGCGAGCGGTCTTCCGTCAACCTGATCCGTTAAATTAGCTGAAATTAAAAATCCGAGTCGAGGCCGCGTTTTTTTTCCTGTAGAATCTCTTTGCATCCATAGCGGACCCGAAAGCATTCCCTCGATAAGATTGTAACCATATTTATCAAGACCAAACATTTTACCATCGTATCCATCGGGATCATTACCCTTGATATAAATGCCTGAGGATACAGCCTCAAAGCTTCCGAAATACTTTGCAGAAGGACCTCTTGTTGTAATTGATATGATACCACCTGTCACGTCACCATAGTTCGCCGGCACACCTCCTGTTATAACCGAAACTTCCTCCAATGCTGATTTAGGTAAGTTAGAAGATCCACGTACTTTAATACCATCAATGTAGAAATACGTTCCATCCGAACGCGAACCACGAACGGAAATCTCTCCGGTTCCCTCATTCGCATTAACCCCTCCTACCGTTTGAGCAACTCCTGCAGCCGAACGAACTGGTAATCTTGAAATATCCTCTCTAGTTACTGTTGCACCCGAAGCTCCACCGTCTTTATCAATGAGTGGGACCTTGTATGCAATTAACTTAACCTCACCAAGGTCTTTATTTTTTTCGGGTTTCCCTATTGTTAAGTTATCGAGGAATGTTATTTTGTCTGGAGAAACAATAACGCCAGTTGTAATCGAAGTTTGATATTCTACAATACTTATTTCAACATCATAAGTACCAGGCTGAACACCGTTAATTTGGAATTTTCCATCAAAATCAGTTTGAGCACCACCTTTGGTCGTTCCATTTTGTACAATTTTCACTTTACAGAAAGGGATTGCTTGTTTGGTTTTTTCGTCCTTGACAGCACCTTTGACAGAACCTAGACCCGATTGAGCATAAGTGTAAGCCCCTGATAAAAAGAGACTTAAGATAATAATCTTCAGTTTAAGCATCATGGTATTTTATGAATAAAATCGTTTTCTAAAATATAAGATTGTAAATATATGAAAAATCAAATTGACTTAACTTTAATATTCAAAAAATTAAATTGAAAATAATTTAACATATTTGCCAAAATTCAATTGCACGAAAAAATGCACGAAAGCAGCCACTCCATTAATTACTTATACCGTGGTGATGTTTGCCTCGCGTACGCATTAAAAGATGAACTATTGTTTGGACTCGATAAAAGTTCATCAATGCAATTAAGTGAACGAGTTTTAGAAAAGAAAGGTGTTCAACTTATACTTAAAACAATGTTCCAGGGTAGCACTGAGGTTTCATACGAGCCTTCTGGTCGGCCCTATTTAATTGGTGACTCAGCATCTGCCTCAATTTCAATAAGCCATTCAAAAAATTACATTGCATTAGCTTCTTCATCAAGGCGCATTGGTATTGATATAGAGGAAATAAATGAACGTGTTTTGAGGGTTAGATCGCGATTCTTGAATTCGAAGGAATCAGAGATGATAAATGCAACAGATCTTGAATTAAATACATGTGCCTGGTGTATCAAAGAGGCATTGTTTAAATTGTCTAAAAGTGAAGGGCTTAATTTTAAAACGGATTTATTAATTTTAGAAGAAATAGAATCTCGAAAAAAATTCCGTTGTGCCATGAAAGAGGACAATCAACTTAAAGAGGTTTATATTGAAATCATAAGAATTGATGATATGATAATTGCTTTCAATGTATAGAACAAACCTGCTTGCTGAAATTAATGAACTGTCGCATGGATTGGCTATTTTGATTGACCCCGATAAATTTATCGTTATTAAGGACAAAGAGCATTGGATTGAACGGATTAATAAACTGCGGCCTGATTTCCTCTTCATTGGCGGGAGTGTGGTAAGTAAAAGCGATTTCGATAAATGTGTTGAGCTGTTGCATGCAAGTGTAGAAATCCCAATAATAATATTTCCTGGTAATTATGACCAAATTCACCCCAAGGCTCAAGCTCTACTGTTCCTCTCGTTGCTCTCTGGTCAGAATCCCGAATATTTGATTTCTCAACATATCAAGTCAGTTGATTATCTTGAAGGAATTGATATAGAGGTTATACCCACGGCTTATTTATTGGTTGACGGCGGAAAACAAAGTGCAGTTGCTTATGTTTCGCAAACACAACCTATTCCACAAGACGGCAAATCCATTGCTTTGAAAATTGCTCTTGCCGGAAAATACCAGGGGAAAAAGTTAATCTACCTTGATGCGGGCAGCGGTGCAAATAACATTGTCCCCGCAGAAATGATTCAAGAAATTAAAAAATCTGGCCTTCCCGTTATTGTTGGTGGAGGATTAAAAACCATAAACGACATTGAACAATGTCATCGTGCAGGGGCAAATATTGTTGTTATCGGAAATAAAATAGAGTCGGATGTAGACTTTCTTGTCGAGTTATTATATTATCGTTCTAAAAAGTTACAACATAGCCTTTAAACTCAAGTCCATACTTTTTACCGAATGAGTTAAAGCCCCTACTGAAATATACTGAACTCCTGTTTCTGCATATTCGCGAATATTTGATAAGGTGATTCCACCAGAGGCCTCTGTTTCAATTTCTGCCGGTACCCGAGCCAAAGCTTCTTTTAATTCAGCAGGTTGAAAATTATCTAGCATGACTCGCATTATACCCCCCTCATTTATGGCTTCATCAAGCTCCTTTAAGTTTCGAACCTCCACTATAATACCAATAGATTTTTTAGTTTTTATCAAGTACTCCTTCGTTTTTTGAATCGCCTTTGTTACTCCCCCGGCATAATCCAGATGGTTATCTTTCAACATGATTAAATCGTAAAGTCCGAATCTATGATTCTCTCCACCTCCTAATTTAACGGCCCATTTCTCCAAATAGCGAATACCTGGAGTTGTTTTACGGGTATCCAATAATTTCGTTTGACAACCTTCAATTACTTTTAAAATTTGGGAAGTTTGAGTAGCAATTCCACTCATTCTCTGCATGAAATTCAGAACAAGCCTTTCAGAGGTTAAAATGGATCGAGAAGAACCTGTTACAACAAACGCGATGTCCCCAAATTTCACGTAATCTCCATCTTTTTTGTAAATAACCAACTCCAAGGACGGATCAACTAATTCATAAATTCTTTTGGCAACTTCAATCCCTGCAATTACACCTGCCTCCTTCACCAAAAGCTTTGCAGCACCTTTCGCGTTCTCGGGGACACATGCCAGCGTGGAGTGATCTGCCTCACCAATGTCTTCACTCAATGCGTTTTTGATAATATTGTCTAGCATGGTACAAAGATACGTTCTTCTACTTAATGCATTCATATCTTCTTGTTAACTTTAACCCTTGCAATGACGATACTCCTCACAGAGCAAATAAAAAAATTACCTACAAGTCCGGGTGTATATCGTTTCTTGAATGATGCAGGCACCACATTATATGTTGGCAAAGCAAAAAATCTAAAAAAGAGAGTGCAATCCTACTTTAATCGGGATCTGTATTCCTTTAAAACAAAACACCTTGTGAGTCAAATTTCGTCTGTTCAATACACAATTGTTGAAACAGAATTGGATGCTCTTTTACTCGAAAACAGTTTAATAAAAACCTATCAACCTAAATACAATATTCTTCTAAAAGACGATAAAACCTACCCTTGGATTGTTATCAAGAATGAACCCTTCCCACGAATTTTTTACACGCGAAAAAAAATCAAAGATGGTTCACGATATTTTGGTCCTTATCCAAATGTTAAAACCATGCAAGCATTACTTAAACTTCTGCATGATTTATTCAAATTCAGAACTTGTAGTTTAGATTTATCCGATAAAAAAATCAATGAAGGAAAGTACAAAGCTTGCTTGGAATTTCATTTAAAACGTTGCCTAGCGCCATGTGAGCAACAACAATCTAAAACATCTTATCAAAAAGGAATACAAGAAGCAGAACAAATAATTAAAGGTGAAATTAATCCATTAATCAAATCGCTTGCTATTGAAATGTTGGAGCATGCATCGAATTTTGCATTTGAAAAAGCACAGGAGATTAAAGATTTGATAGATCAATTGAAAAATTTTCAGTCACGTTCGACTATAGTTTCATCCTTCTCATCAAATTTAGATGTCTTCACTTGGTATAAAACTGAAGAGTTTATTTACATCAATTTTATGGTTTTGAAAGCGGGTGTTGTGATACATTCTTACACGTCTCACGTTGTGCCGGGATTAGAAGAACAATTAGTGGACAATCTTCGCACGATTTTATTTGATTTGAAACAAAGATTTGGTTCTAAAAATCAACTAATAATTTCAAACGACGAAATTGATTTAGATATCGAAACGTTTAAAATTGAAGTGCCCCAAAAAGGTGAAAAAAGACAAATTATAGAATTATCGCTTAAGAATGTGCAATATCACCGATTGGAATTTGGTAAACGGAAATCTATTTCCATCGAAGATGTTAAATCAGACGACTTACTGAACGAATTACAAAAAACCTTTAAATTATCAACTGTTCCCCTACATATCGAGTGTTTTGATAATTCCAATTTTCAGGGCACAAATGCTGTTTCCGCTTGTGTTGTGTTTAAAAACGGAAAACCCAGCAAAAAGGATTACAGACATTTTAACGTAAAAACGGTTGAAGGGCCGGATGACTTTTCTACTATGCGCGAAGTTGTCTACCGAAGATACAAGAGACTTATTGACGAAGGTGAAACGTTACCAGAGTTAATCGTAATTGACGGAGGAAAAGGACAATTAAGTGCCGCGCTTGAAGCATTGGACAGTTTAGGTATAAGGGGAAAGGTCGCCATTGTTGGCATTGCCAAAAAACTAGAAGAAATCTTTTTCCCAGGAGATCAATTTCCAATTCTATTGAACAGAAGGACAAAAAGTTTGAAGTTAATTCAATTTATGCGAAATGAAGCGCATCGTTTCGGAATTACACACCATCGCAATAAAAGAAGTAAGTCCGCTGTTAGCAGTGAACTTGATCAAATTTCAGGAATTGGCGAAAAAACAAAACAACTCTTACTGAATGAATACAAGACAATCTCAAATATAAAAAAATTTGGACTTGAGGAAGTGACAAAAAAAATAGGACAATCGAAAGCGACTATCCTATTTAATTATTTCACGAGCACTGAAAATTGATTGCTTTCTATTATTTCACAACAAACTTTAATGCTTTTAAATTATTACCTAATTCCACAAAGTAAGTTCCGGAGGCCATCCCATCGGTAGGAAGGATTATTAAATTACTTCCTTCTTTTGACGTGACCAGAGAAGTTGACACCGTTTTTCCGGTAATATCAGTAATAACAACCGTCAATTTTTCGTTTTTCATCGCATTGTATCGGATGTGCACATCACCTTCTGTTGGATTTGGATAAAGTTGAATATCCTGAATATCGTTTAATCCGTCAATTCCAAGAACTAGGTTGTCAGATGGCGCACCTGCATACAGGTTTATATCATCTAAGTAAATATTATTTCCTCCGTCTGCCTCAAATCGGAATTTCATTTTGAAGTTTTCTGAAAAATAATTACTAGTTACGTTAACCATGTGCACCGTTACCCAATCGTTTGCCTGAGTTGGTTTCCAAGATGTTGTTGCGGTTTGTGAAGACAATTGATTTCCTCCTATGGTTTTTCGTTGCGCCCAATTTTCGCCGCAATTCGCCGAAACAAATACTTTTAAATATTCATAGTCCGCCGAAGTACGTTTTCTGTAGGCATACCTAAAACTTAAGGTAACGATCTCGTTAGAGGGAATTACAGACAAATCAATAGGGGCTGAGATCAATTCGTCTATATTTCCTACTGTTTGGTTATAATTTACCAGTTTAGCACATTGAGCTCCTGAGTGACCTGTTGTATTTTCAATTGTCCAAGCATTGTTGTTACTTGGATTTACTACTTCCCAATTTGTTAAATTTGCAAGGGTGGTGTATGATTCAAAACCTTCCCAATACGGTAAAACTGCTGATTCTGGGAGCACGCGAATGTAGTTTGATTTAATTTCTTCGTCTGTCGTTGTTCCATCAGTGGCTGTCAATTTGATGGAATATAAACCCGATGTCGAGAAATTAATCATTGGATTTTGGCTTGATGCAGATGATCCAGACCCGAAACTCCAACCCGTTGCAGGAGTAATTTCCCAGTTCCAACCATTCACGACGTTGTAAGAGTCATCGCTCAACTGAATAGAATCGCCCAAACAGATTGTAGTTCTATTTGCCTGGAATTCGGCTTTACAAAGGTATAATTCACCGGTTGCACCCGTTGCATTCAGGTTGGCCGTTTGCCATAGATTAAATCTTCCGGTGGTTGTTCCTTGAAGAGCAGCTCGCATTCGAGCTGTTTGGCCGGGCGTAAACATTTTCGAACAGTAGGAATAATCCATATAGTTCTCGACGTTGTCACGTACATCGTAGTCCCAGTAATCGTTTACAGAATTGCAAGTATTGGCATTTAATAAGCAGGCTGTAACTCCAATACAATTTGGAGTGTCTTCCACATCGTCATCGGTGGAACAAGACGAACTATTTCCCGGGTTATTATTTGAACCCCATGTGTGATCCAAATTCAGCCAGTGACCTACCTCATGTGTGAGAGCCCGAGAACCTCCCGTAGATCCTGTCCCAATTGAACCAACGTAATCGTGTAAAATCCAAATTCCGTTTGACATACTTGTTGCCGACCATGCAGATGGATTAGTTGTATATCCTGCTGCGCCGCCTATTTCTCCACAGATAAATACATTTAAGTACCTGTTGCCTGGCCAAGATTGCTGATAAACGTCATTTCCATTTCTTATCGCCGTTACCTGTGCGCTTCCATCATCTCCTTGATAGGACAGAGGTGAGCTCGTACGTGTGATTCCTTTGAAGCAGGTTCCATTGGGTGCTTTGGTTGCCAATACAAATTCAATTTCTACATCTGATGGCATACCCACAAAGTCCGATTGGACCGTTGCTGTATCAGGATTCAACTTCCTAAAATCCCTATTCAATATTTCCACTGCATTGTAGATTTGTTCATCCGAAATGTTCTCAACTCCGTTGTTGTGAAGCACATGGAAAACGATCGGGATTTTGTAGACGACGCCCTTCGGAACGGCTTTATTTTTTAATTTATCAAACGCTATTTTATCCTGTTCGTACATCGCTGCAAACTCAGGATTTTGCATGAGTTGAGCCATCTTTTTATGTTGATGACAAAATTCTACTTTTTCGCCCTCTCGCGCATTTGTTGGGTCAAATTTTTGATTCTTTTGACCATAAACCCCTATTGTTCCTATGACGAAAAATGTATGTGTTAGAAGTAATTTCTTTATAAGTTTCATTTGAACATGTCTTTAAGATGAAAAGTATAAGCGTAAAATTACGGAATAAAATAAAAATTGTAAAGTATAACTTGAGATAATTAATCCATAAAACGCATTATTACTAAATTTGATTAATGAAAGCAAAAAAAGCCATTGAAACATTAGCAATAACTACGCATGTTGTTTTACCCAATGATACGAATACGCAGGGCAACTTATTTGGGGGTCAACTACTTGCATGGATGGACGTCATCGCAAGCGTTTCAGCACATCGTCATTGCAAGCGGGTGGTCGTTACTGCGTCTGTCAACAACGTCTCATTTCAAAAACCCATTCAGCATGCCTCCATCGTAACATTGGAGGCAAAGGTTTCCCGTGCTTTTTCATCGTCAATGGAAATATTTGTCGATGTTTTTGTCGAAGATCAAGTCACAGGAACAAAAGAAAAGTGCAACGAAGCTATTTACACATTTGTTGCTGTTGATCATAACGGAGGCCCCATTCAAGTTCCCGAACTTATTCCGGAATCCGAGGACGAAGTAAAGCGCTTTGAGGGAGCCTTGAGAAGAAAACAATTGAGTTTAATTTTAGCTGGAAAACTCGACCCACAAAAAGCGACAGAATTAAAAAAACTATTTATCGGATAAGTCTTTCGCGATTCCACTTGCAATCTTGTTTTCATCAATATTCATCATACAGAGGTGATGCCCCTTGGGACAACTGGAGAATCCTATTTTAGAGCAAGGCCGACAGGGTAAATTAACTTCATAATCGGTAGTTAATTTTGGATGTTCAGGACGATACGAGAACATTCCAAACGCTCGTACTGTATTTCCCCAAATCAGATGAATTGGTGTATCAAAACACGAAGCAATGTGCATTAATCCCGAATCATTTGTCACCAATATGGCTGCATGTTTCACGACAAATGCAGATTGTAAAATCGAAAGTTCTCCGGAAAAATTTACGATTTTTCGATTGGGAAATTGATCAATTATTCGATGACCCAACTTTACTTCATTTTCCCCGCCCAATAGCACGATGGGATCCCTTAATTTATCAATTAATCTTGTGAGCTTATCAAATGGAAATTGTTTCGTTTGAAATTGTGCACCAAGAGCGATAGCAATGAAAGATTTTACTCTTACGCCCCAATCTTCAAGACGTATTTCTGCCTCTGGAGGGATGTGAAAAGTATTGTTTTGCCGTGGATTTTTGACATGTAGTTTTTTCACACTTTCAAAATACCTGTCTACAACATGAGATTCACGTAAAATATTCCATTTAAAATTTACCAACAACCACTTCTGCAAATTTAATTTTGGATAACGGTATGTCTTAATGTTGAGATAGGCGGATAAACTTACTGAACGCAGGTTGTTGTGAAGATCTATTATACATTCAAAGTTCTCTTTAAGTAGTTCTGTTCGAATCTCCGATGTAGTTTTTGTGAAGGAATGAATGCGAAAGATACAAGGACATCCTGAAAGTAATTCTACAAATTTATTTTTAGTTGCATAATGGATTTCAATATTTGGTATTTGCTCGCTAACCGCCCGCACCACGGGAAATGTTAAGACAATATCGCCTATGGAGCTAAATCGCAAAAAAAGTATTTTCTTCAATTGAAAATTTTTAGTGTATCCTTATCTATTGGCTATTTTGAAACTCATTAGGCAAGAAATTAAGGAAATTAATCGTCTTGGGGAACAATATTAATAATAATATACATTTCGCACACAACTCGTTACTTGAATTACTTCGTGCGTGGCCGGTCACAGTGTAAATTAATTCTTTCTCGTTCTAAATTATTTAGCCCTCGTGAACTCGAAAAAGAACTTTTTCATTGTCTACTACTTGTTGTAGTGTGTCAAAAAAGTCGCTTTTATTCTCAGCGTCCAAACAGTCCAATGGAAAATTTAATTGTAGATTTTCAATGTATTCAAAATAGATAGACTGTTGTGAAATACTTACTTGTCTTAATCCAGAGAAATACAATACACTTACCTCGCGATCAGCCACAAGAACAGCCTTTGAGGTAACACCTATTCTAAATTTTCTGGTGAGTAATCCGAAGGCCAAAAAAAGAATGCCTTCTGCTGCAAAAGCATACATTACAGCGGATGGAGCCCAGGCATCTTGCGTAAGTGCAGTGTATGAGTACCCCAAGTATGCTATTATAACTGATTCCAGTACGGTGTATACAATTACTCTTTTCTTTCTTTCTTTTTTAATCTCCTCATTAAACAGATACTTTTTGCGTTGATTCACTAAATACAAACCAGACCATCTTCGGATAGTTCGGCGAAGAGATATGGCAAATAAAATTGCAGCAAGTCCCAAAAAAATATAGGACAGATAAGGGATTTCCCTTGCTTGAATACGCAACATCTCCAAAGGAAGGTCGAACCCAACAAAAATGGCTAATAAAAACGTAGGTGCTGAAGCCACGAGCAAGAGTACATTTATAAAACTATTCATTTGGTAACATACTTATTTTTTTCTTCAATGTATCGATCTTTTGCTGAGCATACCGTACTTTTTTTTCTACCTCTCCTCTTAATTTGTCTGCACCCTTAGACTTTGAAAAAAAACCCAAATTATTTTCAAGCAATGCTATTTCTCTTGTTAATTGTTCCATTTGTTTCTTTAATTCTGATCTCTCACGCATCAATAATCGACCTTTCTCTGGCGATAACAGCATTGTGTCAATTTTCGACTGAAATTGAATTTTTTCCCTTTCATTTTCGTCTAATTTTATTTCGGTATATTTTTTATCCAATAGCGCTTTAAATTTTTTATAGGTGCTGTCTGCCTGATTTTTTGGAACATGCCCTATTTCGGAGAAGCGATTCGAAAAGTCTTTCAACTGTTGAATGGCCTCTTGTTTATTTTCAGAAAGGGAAGTGTTAGCAAGTGATTCTATCAAGTTATTTTTTGCAGTCAGATTTTCAGTATAATCCAAATCTTGCTGTTGAAAATATTTTTCTTTTTCGGAAAAGAATTCATCACACCCGGCACGAAAAGCTGACCATAATTTATTCTCAAATTTCGATCCTGCCGAACCAATATTCTTCCATTTTTTTTGGATTAAAATTATTTTTTCAGTCGTCTCCTTCCAATCCTTAGAATGTTTAATTGCATTGACCTCATCGATTAATTTCCTTTTTGATTCTGCATTCATTTTAAACATTTCTTCCACTCTACTCACGTATTGCTTCTTCGCCTCAAAAAACAAATCGCATTTCGATCGAAAAATCTTCCAGACCTCCTCATTCTCCTTCTTCGTTCCAAAACCTATTCTTTTCCACTCCTCTTGAACGGAGATTACGTTCTGTGTTGCATTATCCCATTCTTTTAAGGAATTAATCTCCGCATTTCTCGCTAATATATTCTCAAGAGAATCTATTAATTGTCTTTTCTTAGAGATATTGTCTGCAAGAATATTTCGTTGTTCCTCGTAATGTAAATTTATCTTTTCAAAGATGCCTCTTACCACATCCCAATATGATTTTTTTAATTCCTCCCATTCCTCATTTGGTACAGGCCCTATTTCCTCCCATTCATCTTGGAGCGTCCTCAGAGCTTCTTCAATTTCTCTTAATGATTGGTTGCTGTTGCGAAGATTTTTTAGTTTAAAGATTAAGTCCTGCTTCAGTTGTAGGTTTCTCCTGACATCGTGATCTTTGAGTTCTTTAAATATTTTTATGTTGTAAAAAAATATTTCCAATAATCTAGAGTATTCCTTTTGGATTTCAACCCGTTTGTCTCGCGGTATGTCTCCTATTTTTTTCCAAGTTTCGTGAATTTCTTTATGTAAATTAAATGCCGTACCTATTTTTTCCTCATTTTGGATTACTTCCTTCAAGCGTCCGATTAACTCTTTTTTAAGTCGGAGATTTTCTGTTTCAAAGGCGGTCTTTAATTCTAGCTGTTTCTTTCTCTTTTCCGAATAAATTTTATATAATTTATAAAATTCATCTTTCATCGGTTTAAAATCCAATCCTTCCACACTTTTTCCTTCTGCTCTCGCTGTCAGAACCGCTACTTGATCTAAACGTTCTGCCTCTAATAAGTAGTCTTCAAATTCAACTTTCAGCATTGAGGCATCTTTTCCTGAAGTAATTAAATCTTCTTTAGTAAGGATTTCATTTAATCGATCCATAAAGCTATTAAATTCCATATCAAAGATTATTTATTTCAAAATCTGTAATTGTATTTAGCTCCTCTATTCTCTGTTCTACGTCTTCAATCGACGTTTCCATCAACCGTTGCGTGCCGAATTTTTCAACTGAAAATGAAGCGATCGCGGAACCAACAATTACGGCTCTTTTCATATTTTCAAATGACAAATCATCGGTTTTTGCCAAATACCCCACAAACCCACCGGCAAACGTGTCACCAGCACCTGTAGGGTCAAAAACTTCCTCTAGCGGAAAGGCGGGCGCAACAAAAACTCTGCCGCCATAAAAAAGTAGCGCCCCATGTTCCCCTTTTTTGATAATTATAAATTTTGGGCCCATTGCCTTTATTCTACTGGCGGCCTTCAGTAAGGTATATTCTTTGGTCAATTGACGTGCTTCGTCATCATTTATTATCAAAACGTCCACAAGCGCTATGGTTTTCATTAACTCATCCCATGCTACATCCATCCAAAAATTCATGGTGTCCATCGCAATTAACTTTGGACGTTTGGGCAAGCGCTCAATTACAGTTCTTTGAACAACAGGACTCAGATTCCCTAACATCAGGTATTCACAATCCCAATACTTTTGGGGAATTACAGGATCAAAATGTTCAAGAACGTTTAACTCTGTAACTTTAGTTTCTCTAGAATTCATATCGTCGTGATACTTGCCAGACCAAAAAAAAGTCTTTTCACCTTTTTTTATCTGCAAACCATCCAAATTTATACCTCTTTTTCTCATTTCCTTCATGGTTTGCTCCGGGAAATCTTCCCCTACCACAGAAATAATTCCTTGGTCTTTAACAAAAATAGAAGAGGCTAAGGTTATAAAAGTTCCAGCACCACCTACAATTTTATCGGTCTTGCCAAACGGTGTCTCAATGGCATCGAAAGCAACGCTTCCGACGGTAACAAGTCTCATTCAAAAATTTTAGAACAAAGATAGGAATTTTGAATTGGAAAAAGTCTTGTGTATAAAAAGGAAAAAGGAGGCTGACCTCCTTTTCCTAACCTAAACTACTAAATATGAAAACCGTTTCTCTTTCGGCTTGATTGATTAACGTAAATGAATAACCAATAGTACACAAAATTGTTTACAATTAACAAATTTTGGCTTTCTTTGGGCAAAGAAAGTGACTACACTATTTTTTGATAATTTTGATGAAACACTTTTCTAAAAAACTTTGTTAATACAATAAAAAATACCAAATGAGGAATTATATGTTTTTATTCGGGCTTTTAGCTCTTCTCGTGTTCGGATCTTTCCAAGTTGAAGATCCTATTGTTTATTCTCTAGACAAGGCGCATTCGCGATTAGGTTTTAAAATAAAACACATGGGTATCGTTGACATACACGGTGAGTTTAACAAGTTTGATGTAATTATTACTTTAAATAATGGAAGTTGGGATGGTTCTTCATTCGAAATGTCTGCTGAGGCGAATTCCATTTACACAGGAATCGAAATGCGCGATGATCATTTGAGGTCAGCAGATTTTTTTGATGTTGAAAATCACCCTCATTTAACGTTTAAAAGTTCCTCTGTCAAAAAAGTTAAAAACAAGCTCATTATTATTGGTGATTTTACGCTTCACGGAATTACGAAGAGTTTACGTTTAATTGGAGAACCCACTGGAACTACAAAAAAAAATGATATCGAAGCTTTCGGTTTACGCATAACGGGTGTTGTAAAACGCAGCGATTTCAAAATAGGTGAACCATCTGGTGGCTTATCTGACGATGTACAGTTGATTGCAGATTTAGAATTAACGAGCAAATGATTGAGAAATGGCATTGCACCTATTTGCGCTCGTATTATCCTTATTTGGTCTTGCAAGCATCATTTATGAAAAACCGTTACTCTCACAAACTTTTACTTATTTAGTTTCCTGTTTTGCAATTGCACTTTTTTTAGAACCCATAAGCGTTCATCAGGGTGTCAAATGGATACCCATCTGGGTGATGAGCATGTTCATCATAACATTCGCACTGAATGTTCTGGTTAAAAATAAACTGATTAAAACTTTTTTTGTTGGAACCTTACCTGTGTTTTTTCTTGTCCAAGGTGAAACTCTTTCTTTCGGTGAATACACTTTAAACAGCGCCTCATTTTCTTTCATTGGCCTGGTTTTATTAGGATTTCTAGTTCCAAAAATACTGTTTGCGACTGCTTATTTATTGAATAGATGGATGTCTACTGACGAAGCAAAAACGGCACAAATAATTTGGCCATTCGCAGTAGGAATTTTGTTTTTCATTGGATTTTTTTACCATTCATTTTCTGGATTACTGGCTGTAATTGTAGGTCTTTTTCTTTTCGTAGTTTCCGATGAAATTAAAATTGCGCAGCTTTTAAATTCGCTGATATTTTTGTGCGCGGCTATTGGTTTTTTTGGGATGAGTTCTCTCTCATCCAACACGCTAATTTCTGGTAATATTTTCTTAGGAGTTGGGCTTGCCGCAAGCGGGTTTTCGTTACTAAAACATTACAACGGTATCGCATCTAAAAACTTAACACGTACTTTAATTATCCTTACGTTGGGGTGTTGTTCTCTTTTACTTCCCTTATATTTGGGTGGAAAAAATATATCATTTGGAGGACAGGGTGTTTTTATTGTTGCGCTCATAGTACTCGGATTTCTCTCAAACCATACCTCAAAAAACGAATGGCATGAAACACTGATTCGTGTTTTTTACACACTTTCGATGGGTTGTGCACTTTTAATTTTTTCTTTTCAGAATGAAAATTATAAGAAACAAGGATTTCATGCCAACTTTGGTTCTTTCCGTGAAATAAATGAGATCATGACTGCATTTCAAAATGTAAAAAGTTCTCCATTCCAGGCCATTAGTGGAAATTATTCTATTGCTCAGGAAAATTTTGAATTTAATTTTGAACTTGGACCAAAAGGTGAACGAACCAAGGGTGCATTTCAGGAGATTTCAGGCGAAATTCACATTGACACCACTCTTACGAATTCATCATTCATTATTAATCTTCCCGTCAAGGGATTGACAACATTTGAGCCATCGAGAGATGAAGCCCTGATGGCCGATGATTATTTTAACTTGTCTAAATTTCCATCCATTACATTTAAATCTACGGCAATTAAGGAGACAAAGGAAGGAATTACAGTGAAGGGTAATTTTACCATGCTCGGCGTATCGAAAGAAACAATAGTTTCCATTAAATACACCGACGATAAAAATATTAATGGTAAAAAATTTCCTATTCTGCAAGGAACTGGATCTTTGGATCGCACTCATTTTGGAATGGAACCAGATCCATCGATTGGTAATCTTGTAGACTATAAATTCACACTTCTTCTTAAAAAATTCTAACATTTTATGAAATACACAACGTTTTCCCTTTAAATACGTTATTTCTATAATGGTTAAATATTTTCGATACCTTCTTCTGATCTTTTTTATACCGAAAGGATCGTTTTGTCAATTGATCACAAATCCAGCACCGCCAATTTCATTGGTGCAAAATATTTTACTGGGTCCTGGAGTGACTGTTTCTAACATTACATTCAATGGAAGTCCATCTGCTATTGGATCTTTTATCGCAACCGGAACTAATCTTGGAATAGATCAGGGAATTGTAATGACTACAGGAACCATATTAAATACAGGTTCAGGTCCTCAGGGACCAAACAATCAGGCAAATGCTGGGGTAGATAATAACGCAGGAGGATCAGCGCTTTTATCGAACCTCATCAATGGAACTCCAACGCTTAATGCAGCAATTTTGGAATTTGATTTTGTTCCATATTCAGATACGGTTAAATTTAAGTATGTTTTTGGCTCCGATGAGTATCCTGAATTTGCGCCCCCCAATAATACTGGTTTCAATGATGTTTTCGGATTTTTTATATCTGGTCCTGGAATAACCGGATTCCAAAATATAGCAAAGTTACCAAATAATGGAGGTATTGTTTCCATAAATAATGTGAATGCAATTACCAATTCTTCTTTTTACAATTTCAATGGTGACGGGAATAGCGCCCCATACAATTCTAATACCTCCTACATACAATATGATGGGTTTACAGACGTCCTAGAGGCTGTGTCTCAGGTTCAATGTGGCGAAACATATCATTTAGTCTTAGCCGTAGCGGATGTAGGGGATGGTCAGTGGGATTCAGGGATATTTTTGGAAGCAAATAGCCTTACTTCTCAAACGCCTATAACGATTAACTATTCTATCTCTGACACTTTATTTGCCTCTCCATCCATATTAGCGGAAGGTTGTGTTTCAGCAACGGTCACTCTTACGAGAGAAAATAATTTAAACACATCGATAACTATTCCAATAATTGTTAGCGGTACTGCAAGCAATAATGTGGACTATTCAGGGGTTCCTACCTCTGTTACTTTTTCACCCGGAGAAACTGAAATTTCATTCGACATAACAACGATATATGATGCTCAAAATGAAAGTCAAGAAAATATTATTCTCTCATTTTTGATGACTGACCCCTGTGGAAATATAACACCCTTTGAGGTTAATCTTTTTATTCAAGATATTCAACCAATGTCAGTGTCAATAAATAATCCAACAATTCTTTGCCCAGGGGACAACGTTCTTTTAACTGCTACAGTTTCCGGAGGGCTTACTCCTTATAGTTACAGTTGGAGTAATGGTCAAAATACGAATTCTATTAGTATATTTCCGCAAGCATCAAGTATTTATTCTGTTGTCGTAACAGGACAATGTACTAACAGTTCAGTAAGCGATACAGTTTTTGTTAGTGTTCCTGTTCTTCAACCTCTTGTTGTACAACTGGGTGCAGATATAACTGAAATATGTCCTTTCTTGGAAGATACTTTATTTGCAAATATTACAGGCGGTGTTGGAAACTATGTGATTCAATGGAATCAAAATAATTCAATTATTAGCGGTGAAAACACGAATGATTTAACAATAAATCCTGGTTCCTCAACTCTATATACAATAGTTGTAACAGATGATTGCGATTTGAGCGGCTCAGATAGCCTCCAGTATACAATTACCAGCCCTCCTCTTTTTGTATCAACTTCTGTGAATCCTGAAATCTGTCCTGGAGACAGTATTTACATTAGTGCTCAAGCAAGCGGAGGATATGGCAGTTATTCCTATTATTGGACTGATTTAGGCATTTATGCCCAGGGGGTTTGGGTTGCGCCTGAAATATCACAATCTTACATTGTTGAGGTTAGCGATGAGTGTCAAACATTTACAACTCCTGCTGTTGCGGATGTGATTGTATCACAACCCATTGCCGATTTCACAGTGTTGACAGAAGAGCCAATGTTGAATTTACTCACCAGTTTTCAGAACACTTCGAGTAATGCCACGTCATTCACATGGTATTTCGGGGACGGTTTCTCCTCTAATGAAATGAATCCAACCCATACTTATACAAATACGGGGCAGTACAACGTTACGCTAATTATTACGAATGCAACGGGTTGTATTGACAGTATCACTAAACCAATTAAAATTGTTGGTGAATTTTATTTTTACATTCCTAATTCTTTTTCCCCAAACGAGGACAATTTAAATGCTGTATTCTCCGGCGAATTTATTGGATTGAATTCACTGCAAATATCCATTTTCAATCGTTGGGGAGAAGAAGTTTATTCTTCCAAAGAAATTGACTTTGCTTGGGACGGTACATTTGATGGTGTAATGGTGCCAAACGATACTTACTCATGGGTGATAACCTATAAGAGGAAAGGGGCTAGAAATAATCAAATATCAGGTCACGTAAATGTGATTCGCTAGTCATTTGAAATTATTTCAAATAACTCATTAAGATTAGGTGAAATAATAACTTCTATTCTTCGGTTCTTTGCTTTATCCATGACATCAACTGGATAAAATTCTCCTCTACCAGCAGCCATTATTTGACTTGGATTCATTGCTGAATTTGCTATTAATATATCCACGACAGAAGTTGCTCTTAAAACAGATAACTCCCAATTATTTTTAGGGGAACTCATCGCCACCATTCTATCTGTATCTGTGTGTCCCTCAACAACAATTTCTAATTCTTTCTCAGTTTCCAGTACTTTGCCGAGCTCAATAAGCGCTTTTTTTCCTTCTGGCTCAACCACCGTACTGCCTGATTTGAAGAGTAACTTAGCCTCAAGACTAACATATATTTTTCCGTTTTTTTGAATAACGGTTAATCCTTGATTTTCAAATCCTCTCAATGCATTGGCTACTTTCGCCTTCAATAATTGAACTGTTTGATCTTTTTTTCGGATGGCCTCTT
>VGMK01000009.1 GCA_016866375.1 Bacteroidota bacterium | reverse complement strand
CAAAAGTTTATTACAATGATAAATCAATATTGAAAAGTGCTTATGACTCAACAAGATTTTATTATGAAATATGGCCTTTTGAATTGGATAGTTTAGATAATTTTAATGAAAAATCATTGGCATTTGACGGTGAGTTATTTTCAGGGGGAATTTTTCCTAGATTGAAGGAAAAGCTCGTTGTTATGAATGATTACTCCTTGGGATTTTTTATGAAGGCACCCGAAGAAGGATTGCCCTTCTATGGAACAGAGACAACTTATAAAAATAAAATTGCACTCTCAAACAATGGGTTGCAAGGTTCGGGAACAATTGAGTTTTTAGAAGCTAAAGCTATATCAAAATTATTAACCTTTCTTCCGGATTCTACTGTTGGAATTGCACAATTCACGAATAAAGAGAGAGGGACTGCAGTGCAATTTCCTGAGGCAAATTGCCCCTCAGCCCTCATAAGTTATCAACCAAAACAAGGTGTTTTAAGGGCATCCAGTTACAATGGTGAGCTTATATCTATGTTCAATAAAGAAATTACTTTAACGGGTTCACTCGTTATTCAAAAGAGTGGAGCAACCGGTTCCGGATTAGTTGATTTTAAAGAGGCGTCGCTGGAGGCAAAGGAATTTAAATTTTCGAACGAAGTGATTACCTCTGAAAATTCAAATTTTGAGCTCAGAAATAGGTTCACAAGTTATGGCGAGAACCCTTTGGCAATACAGTCTGATGGTGTTAAAGCCTTTGTCTCCTTCAAACAAAGGATTGGTGAATTTAATTCAAGTGGAAGTAGGCGGATAAAATTTCCAGCAAATAACTACTTCTGTCAGATGGATAAATTCATTTGGAAAATGGATGGAGATGTGTTTGATTTTGAAAAAAACGGTCAAGGAGAAACAAATTTTGAAAGTGATGCCGATCTCGTAAATAATAATTTTTATTCATTGGCTCCCGAACAAGATTCTTTGCAGTTCAAATCCTTGAATGCAACATATGATTTGAAAACCCATACAATTATTTGCAAAAAGGTAGAATTTATTCAAATCGGTGACGCCAGAATATTTCCTGACTCCATGATTCTCCGTGTTCGAAAAGCAGCGAAATTAGATCCCTTGAAGAATGCAGTCATTAGTGCAAATTACATTACTAAATTTCACAAATTTATTGACGCAAATGTCACTATTTCTTCCCGATTAGCATACGAGGGGAACTGTCAATTTCCATACTACGACAAAGACAGTATTTTGACTGTTCTTGCATTACAATCCATTCATTATGATAAGGATAAAAAAGAAACGGTGGCAGTTGGTGATATTCCTCAAAATAAAAAATTCATGTTGAGTAAGGAATTTGATTTTTACGGTAAGTTAGTAGTTCGGGCATCCAACCCGTATTTATTTCTTACCGGTTCAACAAGGGTTAATCATAATTGCACCTACGATAAAACGTGGTTTAATTTCAGTGATACCATCAACCCTAAGAAAATTCAAATTCCAGTGAACCAAGGAATGATAAATTCGAAAAATGAATTGATCCTATCGGGCTTTGCTTGGAGAAATTCATTAAATTTAGATAGTTTACAAATTTATTCAGGCTTTTTATCAAAAAAAGAAGGCGTTAAAGATATTGAACTGTTATCGGCTCTTGGTTATGTTCAATTTAATGATGCAGCTAACGAATTTCAAATCGGTTCGAAAGAACGTTTAGAGAAGCGAGATACCCTGTCTACACTTTTTAGCCTTCATACAGGGACTTGCATGTTGTCTGGTTTAGGCGCTGTGAACATTGGTATTAATTTCGGCGAAACATACGTAAAAGCATACGGTAAGTTAGAATATAATCCTACTGACAATAAGACGTCATCTAATCTAAATATTGCCATTGATATGCCTGTTCCTAAAAACATTATGGAACTAATTGCAGATAAGATTAATTCCGATCAGAATCTGAAAGAAATGAATATCAAGGCAGGGAAGTTCGGTTTAAAGAATAATTTGGCATTTTGGATGGGTGATGAAAATGAAAAAATATTTAAAGAATACGATGAAGATAAATTAAGAAAAATGCCTGACCAACTCGAACAAACATTTTTCCTTTCGGGAATTCGTCTAGAAAGCTTAATGGGAAGCGCTTCGGGAGGTAGAAAAGCCGAAAGAGGACTGATTACTGATAAAAATTCTGCAGTAGGATTGGTGAGTATTGCTGGGATTCCAATTCTTAGAGAGGTTAATACCCAAATTTTCTTTGCGCAACGCCATAGTTCGGACGCATCACAATTTTTTGGAATTAATTTCAATCTAAATGAGGAAAATTTCTACTATCTAAATTACCAAATGGATAACCAAAAAGAGTCAACTTTGAGCTTTTTAAGTAATGATTCAAACTTAAAAAAATCAATTTTAGCAATCAAAACCGACAAACGTAAGGTAAAAAACTTTAAATTTGAACTAGCTGAAGGTTCAGATGCTACAAAATTAATAGTAAAATTTAAGAGTGCGTTTCAAAACAGGTAAATGAAATGGTGCTAACATTAATAATTTTTTTGGCATATTTTATCGGTTCAATTCCGACGGCAGTTTGGTTAGGTAGGTACTTTCATGGCATTGATGTACGCGATCACGGAAGCCATAACGCAGGGGCGACAAATACTTTTAGAATTCTTGGAAAACGTCTAGGATGGGCAGTGTTGTTTATTGATGTTTCAAAGGGCGCTTTTTGTGCCATATTACCGCTTTTTTTTATAGAATATTACACTGGATTTAAAGATGAAGAACTCATCTTACAACTGTTTGGTGGTTTTTCTGCCGTGCTCGGACATGTATTTCCAATTTATGCAGGATTTAGAGGAGGAAAAGGAGTAGCAACCTCATTAGGTATTGTACTTGGTATAAATCTCGTCGGTGCATTTGTATGTATCCTTATTTTTTTGATTGTTTTCATGACATTCCGTTTTGTTTCACTCGGCGCAATTACTGCTGCCGTTGCCCTTCCTTTTGTGAGCTTCTTTTGGTTGAAAGAGGATCAGCAAATCATGATAATCTTTACAATAATGCTAGCATTTGTTGTAATTGTAGCCCATAGAAAAAATATTGGCAGACTTTTAAAAGGTGAGGAAAACAAAATGAACCTTTTAAAAAAGAGGGCGTAATTATTGTAAATTTATTAGATTATAAATCGCCTTTGTTTCAATACCTAAGATACCAATTGTTTATTGTGCTCTTTTTTGGAGTCAGCACCGCATACGGTCAGAATTTTAATAGCCTGAAGAAAGAAGCAGATGTTTTGTTTCAAAAACAAAAATATATGGAGGCAAAGGCCAAATACCGTCAATTATTGGCCGTTGATCAGAAAAACATTGATTTTAACTATAAGTACGGTGTATGTATATATGAAACAGAGAATAAATTAAATGCAAGGAGGTATTTTGACTTCATATTAAACCAGACAAATTTTCCAATTAAAGCGAGGTTTTACAGAGGGAAGATATTTCAGTTTGAATATCAATTTGACAAAGCTATACGAGAATTTGAAGCGTGTAGAAACGACAAATTACTGGGGAAAGAGGCTTTGGATGAAATCAAGAGTTGTATTTCAGCAAGAAATCTAATTAAATTAAAATCTAATCTAGTCGTCAAGGAAAAATTTTTGACAAATAAAGGAAATCACGAAAAGTTTTATCAATTATCCGAACCCTATAGTTTTTACGCCCCGGAGAAAGACGAAATTTATGACAGGCAAAATAATGCATTGGGGTTTAAGCCAAAATATCTCTTTAAACGTGGCATGAAATATCGTGTTTTTGCGTCATACAGTGATAAGAAAGAGTTTGGATTAGATATATTTATCCAATCTAAAAATTACGATGGAGAATGGGGAGAAATAACTAAAATCCCAACGGTAAATACCTTTAAAGACGAAAATTACCCGTTTTTAGATGATTCTACTGGTATATTATATTTTGCGTCAATGGGTCACAATTCCATGGGAGGTTACGATATTTTCAAAGCCGCCTACAATTGGAAAACAAATTCGATTGGTACTGTTGAAAATCTTGGGTTTCCATTTAATACGCCAAGTGATGATTACCTATATGTTACCGATTATGGTTTAAATAGTGCATTTTTTACATCCAATAGAAATGGAGATCTATTAAATACGGAAGTATTTAATGTTTCTATGACCCAGTCTAGTACACAATTTATAGCTTCACAAGCCCAGTGGATTGACGAAGTTGAAAATCAACAAGTACCAGTAAAATTATACGCGCGAAATATAGAAAGTGACGAAACATTTGGACCCTTTGTTTCTGATTTATCAGGTAAAGTAGGAATTTATTTACCCGCTCAAGGAAACTATGAGTATGTCGTTGAATTTTCAGTTTACGGACAAGAAAAACAATTTAAAAAACTTGTAGATATTCCATTGATTTCAGAAAATGAAATCATTGAGCAAACCATTCGTTATTTCATAGAGAACTCATTTGAGCAAATAGAAATAAATACATATGTGAGGAATTTGGAAAAAAATGAAGATATCGACCCTCTAAGCCTTCAAGAAATCTCTAAATTATTGATCAATGAAAAAAGTGTTGGTTTAGCTTCTCTTTCCCACCAAATGGCCAGTATTGATGTATTTTCGAAATTGAATATTCAGGAGATTGACAATAAAAAAGCACTTGAAAAATTAGTTGATATTCTTTTGGAGAAGGAAATCGATATGGAAAATATCGAACGCTTTCGTATTCAGTCAAATGA
This sequence comes from Bacteroidota bacterium, assembly GCA_016866375.1. Lineage (GTDB taxonomy): Bacteria > Bacteroidota > Bacteroidia > Flavobacteriales_D > Crocinitomicaceae > UBA952. The sequence continues at coordinate 18,789 of VGMK01000009.1, read as the reverse complement.
ATCAATTCAAAAAAACAACCAACGACTAAAGGAACTCGCATTGGATATTGAGAATTTGGAAAAGGAAATACCATTTGAAAATAAATCGGATGATTCTGAGTTGAGGTCCAAGAAAAATCAAGTTCAAGAATTGTTAAAAGAAAACTTGGTGCTTATGAACCTTTTGGACAGACAAAATAAAATAAATGAAATTCGCCCAAATCTTGATGACATTACTTTATTGAATTCAGAACTTAATGAGTTTTTACAAACTAAGTCTGTTGAGGAGGCGGAAAAGTTCATTGCTTCAAAACTTTTTCAAATTCAAAAGTCACTGGATATTGTGGTAATCTCTCCGCAACAAATCAAAACCGATATTCAGCAGGAAAACTCAAAAAAAATCGAAAATATTGAAAGAGAAATTAATTCTTATTCTTTTCAGGTCGACAGTCTAGAGAAGCAAATAGAAAAATTTAACAAGGAATTAAATTCTCTATCCAAGAAAAATCAAGAAAAACGAAAAATTGAAATAACATCGTTAAGCAAACAGCTGAATAGCACCTTGGATTTAAAGTCTGAATCCGAATACCAATTCAAATTATTAAACTTTGAAAGAGAGGCATTTTCAGAAAATGAGGACTTGATTAGCCTTCTAAGTGATCAATCATTAAAAATAGAACAAATCGATTTAATTACCGCTATACCATCTTACCAGAAAAATAAAGAAGAAATCATTCAACAACTGATTGAGTCGGAAGAAAAAGGTGCAATGTTAAGTGTTCATTCTGAATTGATTGATCTAAAAAAACGTTATGACGAGAATAAAATTCGTACTGATTTAATTACAAATTCTCAACAAAGATTTATTGAGCAAAAGAAAATAGAACAGGAATTTCTTGCTGAATTACAACAGCTAGGAAGTTCAGATAATGAGGAAGTTATTGAACTTATTCAATTAACTCAAAATAGAATTAATGAAGCGGTTCTTAATTTAGATAATTTAAATAAAGAAACACGAGCTACATCAACTAATGCACCAGAGAAAATTCTTGAGGAAAATAACCCTATCAAAGAGGAAATCAATCAAGCCAGCAATGCACCAGTGAAAATTCTTGAGGAAAATAACCCTATCAAAGAGGAAATCAATCAAGCCAGCAATGCGCCAGCGAAAATTCTTGAGGAAAATAACCCTATCAAAGAGGAAATCAATCAAGCCAGCAATGCGCCAGCGAAAATTCTTGAGGAAAATAACCCTATCAAAGAGGAAATCAATCAAGCCAGCAATGCGCCAGTGAAAATTCTTGAGGAAAATAACCCTATCAATGAGAAAATCAATCAAGCCAGCAATGCGCCAGTGAAAATTCTTGAGGAAAATAACCCTATCAAAGAGGAAATCAATCAAGCCAGCAATGCACCAGCGAAAATTCTTGAGGAAAATAACCCTATCAAAGAGGAAATCAATCAAGCCAGCAATGCGCCAGTGAAAATTCTTGAGGAAAATAACCCTATCAATGAGGAAATCAATCAAGCCAGCAATGTACCGACCCAAGGTACTGAGCAAAACAGTGTAATAGATGAAATACCTGATAACGAAACGTCAAAACTTGAAAAAATAGACCAAAGTTCTCCGGGGTTGGATGTAAAAACAGGGCCTCTTGTGGCTGATCGATTGGAGTTACTCTCGGCAATAGAAAATGCTGAAACGAGGACTCAGGTATCCCTAAATGAGAAACAGAGGTATACCTTAACAAATGCGAAAATTCGAACCTCGGAAAAAATCAAACGTGACGAAGAATTAATGAAAATTTTCTTTTTGGATAAAGAAAAATCAGTAGACAATTATAATCAAAGGGTGGCTCTTCTATCGGTTCAGCTAAGTAAATTAGAGCAGGACATTAAGCAAGAGGAGAATGACGAAATAAGGAAAATTTTGATGCAGGAAAAGGCAATTCTGGAGGAGGAACGCTTAATAGTTAGTCCAGGAGAAGAAGTTTCTTACGATACGAGACTAAATCCACTAAATGGTGAAATAGAGGCTAAAGAACTAACTATTCTAGCCAAATCAACTGATTATTTGGCATACGTTGAGGAGAGGATCTCATTGGCAAATTCCATCAACGCCGCAGCGTTGATACAAAAAAAAATAGCGGGCACAACTCATAATTTCGTCTCGGTGATTTCTTCTGCAGAAAATGACAAGGTGATTTTGGAGGATTCCATTAAAAAGATGCACAGACAATTAAATGAAATTGAGAAAAAGATCCTCGTCTCCTCAGCTAAATTGTCAACCTATGAAAATCAAGCAAAATATGAATCGATGGTTTTACAAAATATTCAACCGGATATTTTGATAGGTAATATGCGAAACGAGCAAGTTTTACCAGCAAGTTTTAATTTTAATAAAAAGGAGGATATGACTTTCGATGTACCTCTTCCAATTGCGGAAAGGAAGTTAAGTGGCTTAATATTTCGAGTACAAGTAGGGGCATTTCGCAAAGCGGTTCCTTCTCATCTGTTTAGAGAATTTACACCTGTAAATGGAGAGGTAATTGCGAATGGTTTGACATGTTATATGGCTGGTTATTTTAATAGTTCTTCGTCGGCAATGCGCGCAAGAGATGACATTCGTCTCCTTGGATATGCAGATGCCTTTATTGTGGCATATTGTGACGGCAAAAGAATACCGTTTGGATTGGGAAGAGCATATGAGAAAAATAAACAATGTATTGTGTTAACTGAAAATGAGTTAGGTATGAAATTAGAGGCCCTTTTAGAGAAAAGTGCTGTTCCGGAGTCTAATACACTTGCTACTAAAAAAAATACTGTTTCAACTGTAGATGAATATGGCATTGAAACAGACGTTAATTTGAATTACTTATACTTTACCGTTCAAGTCGGAGTATTTAATCGCGCAATAAATCCTGCGCGCTTGAATGGCATTACGGATTTACTAATAAATAAATCATTAAACGGACAACTAAGGTATTCATCCGGACGTTTTGATAATATCGATGATGCCAAAAAGCGAAAGGCAGAGGTCAATAGCAAAGGAATTACTGATGCATTTATAGTCGCCTATTACAATGGTAAGAGAATTTCATCATCTGAGGCGCAAAAAATGATTAATATGAATCCTGAAATTGTAAAAGTCCAATCAAATTCAAACAATACATTTACCACAGCTCCGGCTGTTCAATCGAATTTTGACTTTAATTTATTGAAACCAACAATTTCAAAAACAAAATATTATTATGTTTCCGAATTAAAAATCGATGACATGTGGAAGCCATGTGATTACGTTTTTCCACTTGGTTATAATCCCTCATCTCAATTATTGACTTCCCCCTTATATGAGAGGCCATTTTCATCGCCGGAAGTAATTATTTCCCTCAGAGAATTTCAATTAAAAGAGTTTGACATAAGCGGTTTAAAAGTCATGTTTAAGCTTTCAAAAGAAAATTCAGGAGTTTTACTAAACCATATGATGAGAACTTCGTATACCTATGAATTAACGAATGATAAATTAATTGTTTACCCCCCAAATCAAGGGTTAAAAGAACAACTTACTTTATTGAAACAACAATTCGAAGAAGAATGATTGAATATTCGAGACAAACGGAAACAAATTCACAGCCGCTTATTTTAGAGGAGCTTGTAGATCAATTTAATTTAGTTCTGTACAATGATGACGTCAATACCTTTGATCATGTTATTAATTGTTTAATCCGAATTTGTAAATACGAACTCATGGAGGCCGAGCAATGTGCTTGGATTGTACATGTCAACGGAAAGTGTAAAGTAAGAAATGGATCTTTTGATGAGTTGGAGGGGATGTGTAATCAAATGATGAACGAGGGGCTCTCTGTGAAAATTGAATAGTATATATGAAATTATTCTTCACCCATCATAATTCGCTTATGTTCAAAAAATGTTCTTTCAATTGTTTCGTATTGTCCACTTGGTGACGGACCTAAAGCGTTAACATTGCTAATAACTAATTTTGGAAGTACATAAACATAGTATGGAAAACCAAAAAAATCAAGGTCCTTCCATATAGAGTGATTAGATTCCACCTCAATTTTTAACCACTTGATCTGATCAAGGTATACTCTTTCGGATTTACTGTAAACTTCTTGTTTTTCATAAATGGTAACAAAATGTATATATTGTCCGTAGGTTTTTTCTAGCTTTTTTAGGGCAGAAAGTTCTGCAATACACTTTTTATTTGTTGGATTAAAAAAATGAATGTAAATGGGTTTCTTCTCAAGATTCTTGAACTTTAGCTCATCAAATTCATATTCAGGCAGTTGGTCACCTGCGTCTAAAATATTGAATTTTACGTACAAGTTTTGAGCAATTCTTTTCGACGGTAATGAGCTTCCTGATACAAAATAATTGCTCAGGAAATAAAGCATATTTGCCTTGGTAATAACGCGGTCAAAATAAAGGTCTTGAACTAATATAAGACAAACAATCTCAGCAAGTTCATTGGATCGAACTAACGAATCGGACTTTAAGGTTTTAATAATATCATTTACGTTCCCTTGGTCGATAAAATAAATAATTTCTTGTCTTATTTCAGGGGCTTGCCGATAAAAATATTTGCTGTAAAAATTTGTTATAAAATCAAAGTATTTATCATTTTCCCATCTAATAGGTTGATCCTCTAAATAAAAAATAAATTTATCAACTTCGTTTGGAGAGGCAAAATCTTGTAGTTCCTCTATGTGAACACCTAAGGTATATTTCACGTAGTCCGAAAAAAAGCTATTTTCTTCTTGCCCGTAAATTTCATTAACAGCGCTTCTAAATTTTTTAATTTCTTTCAGAAACTCTAAAGATTTTTTTTCTTTTAAAGGATATAAAATATTTAGTGATTTATCGAGCCAATGTTCAAATGCAAGGATTTTATAATTGATGTCGTTAGAATCTAATTGAAAGAATGTCAATTCAACTTCATTGTGAGCTTGAAAATTTGAAAAGCCAACATCTGGAAATTCAATAAAGTAAGTTGCATTTGGTTGAGCATACAAATAACCAATATGATTCTTATTTTTAATGAAAAGCTTTTCTGGATGATTTATATCCAAGGAAAAATTAAAACTACCTGAAGTATCCGAGGTTGTTTTTTTTACTGTAGTGATTTCATTTGATAAGTAGTCGGAAATTGTACCAACCTCAAATGCGCAGTTTGAATGAGTAGAGATACCATTAATTTTAACCTGGGAAACAAGGTTCAGGGAACTAAAGAAAAGTAAAAAACTGAGGAATTTATGCATTACTTGAGTTTCGTAATAAAGGGTGTCATTTTACAATACGAGAAGATTTGGATTTGTTACAAAACTCGAAATGTTTGCTCCATTCAAATGCATTTCTCTTATGATAGATGAGTTAATAGCGCTAAACTCTTGGCTAGTTAATAAAAAAACAGTTTCAATACCAGCCAGCTGGAAGTTCATTTGGGCAATTGATTTTTCGTACTGAAAATCTTTGGAATCCCTCAACCCTCGAACAATGTGAGTGGCACCAATTTTTGCACAGAATGTAACTGTTAATTCTTGATATACCGCCATTGACACTTTTTCTGTATCAGTGAATAAAGAATGAATGTGATTTTTTCTGCTTTCAAGATTAAAAAGATAATTTTTTCTTGAATTTACCCCTATTCCAATAATTATTTCATCAAATAAATTTAGAGACTTTCGAACCACAGCTTCATGCCCTTTTGTGAAAGGATCAAAGCTTCCCGGGAATAAGCCTATTTTTTTCATATATCGAAGTTAAAAAAACTAAAGAAAACGTTTCCAAATTTTCGTGAAAAACTGAATTCCTTGACAGTAGATAAATTCGTTTGAGAATCATGTTCTATTATAACCTTACCGTTTGTATTTAAGAGTGTTCCATCAAATATTTCTCGAACTAATTTTGAATGAATTTTTAAGTGATAAGGTGGATCAGCGAAAACCAAATCAAATTTTCTATTGGAATTACGGCAAAATATAACACAATCTGCCCTATACGCATGCATCTTATCTGAAATATTATACAATGAAATTAGTTTTCGAATGTGATTGAAACTGACTGAGTTACTATCAACAGCCATAACATTTGCCGCTCCTCTTGAGATAAATTCAAAGGCAATATTTCCTGTCCCCGCGCACAAATCTAGGACATCAAGTTGCTCGAAGACCAACATATTTTCTAAAATATTAAACAAACCCTCTTTAGCAAAATCTGTTGTGGGATGTGAGGGGAAATTACCCGGAACAGTAATGCGTTTTCCTTTTAAATTTCCACGAATTATTCTCATAAAGCGGAAAATAAGTGAATCGGTTCAATGTAATGTATTGTTGTTTGACTCAATGTGGAGACTCCTTTCAAAAGATTCTCAAATTCATGTATTGAGAAATTCGAAACCTCATTTAGAAGGCATATACTAAGGTTTTCTATTTTCTTAATTTCCATACTTTTTAAATGTGCAAGTAAGAAATAGATTACATCACTCTCATTATCAAATTCACCTGTGCTAAGTTGGAGAAGTTTTTGAGCCTCCTTAAGCAAAAAATACGAAGAGCACGGGGTGATTACAAGCAATGGCTGATCCTCTAAACCAGAGTTTTTCGCATATCTAAGCAAGAGTTGAGAAAAGTGTTCAATAATTAATGGTTTTTCAAGTGATTGTCGAAATTTATCAACCTCTTTGCTGATTCCGAATATATTTGATACATCAAAAGCATTATTGATACTAAAATATACGCGTTCATTTGAAATTGTTTCTCCAAAGTTGAGTTTGTAGTATTCATTTACTTGAGAAGCTAAAAAAATAGCATTAGGAACTAAAGTAAAACGAGCAGAATTGATAAATATGTACTTGGTAACCTCCTCCTCTCTCAATAATAAATTAACATTTACAGAGTCGTCGATATGCACACATTGGTAACTCTCTGCTGTTGAAGAATGATAAAAAAGACTCAGTTCGTGAAAAATGAAGTAACTCAAGAAAAATTAATTTTCGTCTTCCCAACTACATTCAATGCGGTCCCCATTTTTATTCCCAATGGACATTTTCTCAAAATTATTATCACCATATTGAGCAACGGGTAACTCACCTGATATGGTCAACTTTTTATCCTTTACCAAAATAATCCATTCTTTTTTGTCGCTGCCTGGAATGTATTTTAAACCCTCCAAGTCCAGATTTCCCAATTTTTGGTAGAAATTCAAAAACTTGACCCTCTTTTTTTCTCTCTTAAATTTGGTTAAACCAGAAGGAACAGGGGACATTTTACTCAGTGCAATAGCTTCCTGTTCCGACATATTATTATCAATGGCTTGATTGGCCTTGTAAAGTGTTTTCTGTTCATTTATTAATCCTTCAAATTTAATCGAAGCTAAATACCTAAGTTCGTCCGGTGTAATTTTCCGATCAGGCACAGTTCCAGATTCATCAGGCACTGAAATTGAGTCATTTTGAGCGAATTTAATCAAAACTTCCCATGACTTGGGATACTCTTCCTTTTCTTTAAAGTATTCCTCCACGATGATTTTCACAAAAGAGAGATTATCTTTAGACTCACGTTTTACTTCTTCGTATCGGCTTTTATCTCGGTCGCCTTGGTAAATAGAAATCGAGAAATCTATCGTTGCATAGCTCGCAAGAACGAATGCAATTGCACCCAATCCCCGCCTTGTATTATTATTCATCCGTTCTAAACCAATCAGAAAAGAAAATATTGACCCTAGTAATGCAAGGATGCCAGCAATCAAAAAATTTATATTTTGATTTTTCGTGAAGTAAACTGTAAAAATGATAATAGCAATAGCAAGAAAAATGGTTACATTAGAGTATCTTTTTATGATTAAAATAAAGTTTTCCATCAGTGCATATAAAATAGTATACAAAACTAATATTTAAAATTAAAAAATTAAAATGATATTCGTTTTTTCGAAAATTATCGTTTTGTTGCACGTTTCGAGATTATTTCTTTTTAAAATTTATAATGTTAGAATTTACTCCTGATCAGCAACATACTTTACTCGAATTTAAGCGATTTGATGAAAGTTCCCAAAAATTTCCTTTAATGCTAATAAAAGGATATGCCGGAACTGGAAAAACAACTCTGGTAGCTTGGCTAGTTGACTTATTTAAAAATGAAAAACGTAAATTCAAATTACTTGCTCCAACGGGAAGAGCTGCAAAAGTTTTGGCTAATTATACGGGGGAGTCAGCCTTCACAATACATAAACAGATTTATTTTCATAATGAAGACCTAAGTGGTGTCAAGGTAACTCTTGCTAAGAATCTTCATACCGGTACTACTTTTTTTGTGGATGAATCGTCTATGATTTCTACCCAAACTGATGAGGAGGGACGTTGTTTATTACGTGATTTATTAAATTATGTTTATACCGGTAAAAATTGCCGAATGGTTCTCATAGGTGACGACGGTCAACTACCTCCGGTGGGTCAACAAGAGTCCTATGCATTATCTGACGAATATTTAAATTTATCATACCCACAATTAACAATTTTTAGTTCACAATTGGAGCGTATAGTCCGTCAGGATATCACCTCATCAATCATTAAAAATGCGACCCTGATTAGAAATTCCATTGATGCAAATAATCAATTATTTTCAATCCTTGACCATCAAACACGTGTCGTTAATTCAATGGAATTTCAAGAGGAACTCGATGCAGCCATCTCAATATATGGAATAGATGAGGTCAAGGTATTGAGTATCTCCAATAAGCGAGTGTTAAGTTTAAACGAAGGCATTCGAAATCGCTTGCTATACAAAGAAGAATTGCTCGAGAAGGACGATAGAATTATGGTAAATAAGAACAACTATTACTGGTTGAAAAATGATAAAGACATTGCCTTTATTGCCAACGGTGAAATTCTTGAAATTCAAAAAGTAAATAGAATAGAATCTCGCTACGGTTTTTTATTCGGACACGTTCGTATTTCCTTTTTAGAATTTCCTGAAAAAGAAAAAATTGATGTCGTACTAATTTTGGATTTATTGTCGTCAAATCAATTGCAATTAGATAAAGCACAATATAAACAGTTATTTACCGAGCTTGAAATGGAATATTCACATATTAAATCTAAATCTAAGCGCCATGAGAAAGTTTTCGAAAATCCATATTGGAACTCACTTCAGGTAAAATATGCCTATGCCATTACCACTCACAAAGCCCAAGGGGGACAATGGAAAATTATTTTCATTGATTTGATCGGTAGGTCGCCAAATATGGTTGACCAGGCCTATTTGAAATGGCTTTATACCTCGGTAACTCGCGCTACAGAAAGTGTTTTCTTGGTGAATTGCCCTGAAAAATTTCTACAGCCTTAAAAACTCTTTAAGAGAAACAGGAATATTGGAAACAAAAACTACTGATTCAGATAGAGCTTGTTGATATTTTTCATGAAATTCCAGGTAAAACTCTTTTTTCATCTCGTTTTGAGCGAATGACAGAAAAGCTTTTGAAAATCCTTCTAACATAGAAACACTTCTTTGGGCACTTAACATGTCATTCGTTGAAATTTTACCTGATTTTTTTAAATCCAACAATTTTTTATTTTTTGAAATAAAGTTAGATTGAACTGGATCTGTAAAGGATTCTATTTTAATCATGAGTTGGTGAGATTTTTTTATTGTTAATTGAGTTCTTCGGAGCGATGAGAAAGGGAAACTTTCTTTGGCGCTATTTCTTTCCTCTTCGGAAGCACCAGGATATGCAGAAAGTTCGTTTGGACTTAAATCCTTTACAATTTTACCATTCCTCCAAACCCCAATTCCAAGAGCATTTATGTCAAAAATAATCGGAGAATGATTCTGATAGGAAGTAAAAAAAGTCTTAAGTTTTAAACTGTCTTGTCTTGTGAAATTAAATATAGTTTTTAATTCACCTCCATCAGAAGAAAATCCATCTTTTAAAACCAAGTGTAAATCAGGTGAAGCCAAGGCATTAAAATCGGTTTTAGAGACATGCAACATTACTTCGTCTGTAGATTGTCCTTGCAAATCGTCTGGTATGGATATCAATCGAATAGTTAAAGGTTCTTTTTTTTCTGATGGAGGGGTAATAAATTCTTGAGTATTTGGATTGAAAAAGCAGGAATCTTCGTACATATACACGCCATCTTTCAAGATGCAGGAAACCTCAGAACTACCCATATTTTTCGTGTAATAATCGATTAAATTTTTAGTTTCTAAATAAACCTCCAACAATGGTTCTATTTCGTCTCTCACAGTTGAAAGATCATTCTTCAATTCATTAATCTTATCTTTGATGTCTTGCTCTACCTCAGTTTCGATTTCTTTTCCTTTTCCTTTCTTCGCTGGATTATCTGATGAATTTTCACGTGCTAAATACAAATCTTGAAGGGTTATTTCCTTTTCTCTTAGTTGAGTTAGTATTTTGCTTTCCTGGGTTAAAAGGCCCCCATGACCATGAAGTTTTTTGTGTATTCGTTGAAAATTCACATTGTTTAAATCATTGATAATTTTTTGAAAGGTTATTCCCGAAGAAAGTGTAGAATCCGGTGACAAAAATTTTGTACTCGAGGAACCATAGAACCTGTATGATTTGTTCTGACGTTCAATGATGACCGTAGTTTGTTTATTGGTATTATATCCCCAAACATCGAAATGCAGATTTGTTTGAAGATTATCCCCCAGAGACTCTGTTTGCATGGATGCAATTCTAGAGGTATATATTTGATTATCTCTAATTTCGAATTGATAAGGAAAGAGACCAACTGCTTTTGGAAAACCGTTATTCCAAATTCCCTCCTCGTCTCGTTCTTTCTCTTCTAAAAGCCCAGTGGTGTATGACCCATCGCCTGCAGCAAGTAAAATATTTTCATACTTTTGATAGTGTCCACCGAGTGACTCAAATATACGTTTTGCTCTCTTCTCTGTTGAAATAACAACGGCTTCGTTCTGTGCATTTAAGATTGTTTTTCGATCTTCAGCTTTAATGAACCCCAGGCTTAACAACAACATATCTCTATCATAAAGCGAGAGTCCAGAATTAAAAATTGGACTCGAGTTAACTTGAAATAATAACTCATAATTTTTAGATTTCTTAACTTGGAGGTTTAATTTGTCTTGAAAAGTAGCCAAATAATGATCTGTAAATTCATTATCGTAATCAGTTTTATTTTGGCGCAGAGAATTTAGCGATTTATTAAGTATCCAAAGGGCTGTTTTATTCGCCAACTCCGCGAGAATTCCTTTAGAGGCTCTAACGAGTTCATTTTCGCGAATTATGAGCAAGTCTGGTTGATTAACGAGGATATATTCGATTGAGTCATAATTTAGCTTGCCCTTTCCATTTTCAAGGCTTATTAAGGGACCATTATATTCAAATGCGTAGCCGATATTTTTTTCTAATACAGGACTTTGCTTTACGATATGAAAAATGTAGGCTCGAGTTTCAGCACTGAGTAATTGAGATTGTGCATTTACCTTAAGACTGAAAAATAGATGGAGTGAAATAAAAGAAATTAAGAAACGTAACATCCAATTCATTAAACGAAAAACATAGAAAAAGTTTCTTAGCAAATTAGCTCTCCCTTTGGTAATCCAAGCCACGAATCGAAAAGATAAATTTGCTCTTGAGTAATGTTGGTTTTAGGGGTAATGGCAATTTGTTCAAACCCGAAAGTTGAAAATTCATTAATTTCAATATCGAAAAGTTTACCATTGCGTAAAATTGAAATTATTAATGGATTCTGACCAAAATAGGCGATCCATTTTTCGAGGTCTCCTTTGATTTTGATCTTATTTATTGCATAAATTTCATCACCAACGCGCATTCCATGTTTGAAAGCCGTTCCGTCAGGATGAAGTGATGTAATCAAATAATTTCCATTGGAAAATAAAGTCTTAACACCTAAAAGTTTTTCGGATACATTTCCTATGCTATTCGATAATTCAAGACCCAATTGATCCAATATTGGTTTGAGTTCGTGAATAAAATCTGTAGGTTTAAAAATTAAGTTACCAATTTTGTCTGAAAGATCGATACCACAAATTTCAGTAATACATTGACAAAAAATTTTGAAGTCGATGCCTTTATTTTGCTTTGCGTATTGTTGGAACAACAAGGTCATAACCGATTGTAAATTTTTTGTCTGCCGAGTTATATTCAGAATCGAAAGATCTAAATAAAAAGCAAATAAACATCCTTCTGTATAGATTGAAATTTTTCTTTCTGGAATCCCTGGGACATATCCGTCAACCCAAGTGTCGATTGAAGAATCTGCCAGAGAATAATTTCTTCTTCCAAAATTATCCATATGTTTTTGGAACTGTTCGCTTAATTCCTTTAGGTATTGCGAAGGAGAAAAAACCCCTGATTTCACGAGAAATAAATCTCCGAAATAAGTGGTAATTCCCTCGTAAATAAAACCTAATTGAGAATAATTCTCACGTGAGAAGTCATATGGAAGCATTTCGATTGGACGAATGGATTTGACATTCCAGACGTGGTATAATTCATGGCAAGACACGCCCAAGAGTTCAGTGTACAAGGAACCAAAGATTTCGTAAGAAGGTCCTAATGTAATTACTGTGCTTTCAAGATGTTCGACCCCATGGTAAGCCGAAAAGGGCAAAGAAAGAATCATAAATTCATAACGTGCAGCAGGTAATTCTCCAAAAGCACTTATTAATTTTTCAGAAAATTTTGTGAAGTCATTTATTACCTTTTCCCAAGGAATATGCTGTTGCTGATGGAACCAAACAATGAAATTACTTTCCCCGACAGAATAGTTTTTTTGTTCTAAAAAGGGTGAGGCTATAAACGGAGAATCGGCCAATTTATCAAAATTCGTGCAGGTAAATTTACCATCAGCAAGACGGACGCCTGCAACCTTCCATACTTCGGGTATATCTAATGCTATTTCACATGCTAAATGACAGGTTTCTAAAGAATAGAGCGCACAATTCACAGGATTCACATACAAGTAGGTTCCATCTGTATAAGTGGAACCTGCGTTGAGTTCATTTGCATAATACTGGTAGTTGATGTATATTTCGTTTCCTTCAATACCGTTTATCTCCCACGAATTTCTGTCAACCTTTCGAACATGGAGTGGCCTCTTTTTTTTATCGTGTGCAACAATACATCTTATATTTTTTGAGAAATTCCCCAATTCGTATCTTCCTGGGCGCCAAGATGGCACATGAACTAAAATGGATGAATCACTTGTTGGCATGGTAACATGAATATCCACGAAATTTTGTGCTGCATTTGATAAGGAAAAGGAATAACAAACAGAGCTAGGCATAAAGCTCTTGTTGTAGTTCTTGGATTCTTTCGTCGGCTAAATATTCGTCGTAAGTCATCATTTTATCGATAATACCATTGGGTGTTAGTTCAATGATGCGATTTGCAACAGTATTTACTAGTTCGTGATCGTGTGAGGTGAATAGTAAGGTGCCATGAAATTCTTTCATTGCATTGTTCAATGCAGTAATTGACTCCAAATCAAGATGATTTGTTGGTTCATCCATCAATAATAAATTTGCCTTGGCTAACATCATTTTTGACAACATACACCTCACTTTTTCTCCTCCTGATAGCACTGTTGCATGTTTCATAGCCTCTTCCCCGGTAAATAACATGCGTCCCAAGAAAGTCCTTAAATAAACTTCTTCGCGTTCCTCATCAGTCTGTGCATACTGCCTTAACCAATCAATTAACGAAACTTTTAATCCGAAATAACTATGATTGGCATTTGGTAAATACGCTGTGGATATTGTAGTTCCGAATGTAAATTCACCGCCATCAGCTTTGCTGTTTCTTGTAAGAATTTCAAAAAAAGCAGTTAAGGCAACTGAATTTTTTGAAATAAAGGCAATTTTATCGCCTTTATTCACAATTAGGTTAAGCGCACTGAATAGCTTAATACCATCTGCTGATTTAGATAAATTATCAATAGAGAGTAGCTGATTTCCTGCATCCCGTTCTTGATGAAAAGTAATACCCGGGTATCGACGAGAAGAAGGTTTAATTTCCTCTAAATCGAGGTTCTCCAACATCTTTCTTCTGCTTGTTGCCTGTTTAGATTTTGCTGCATTTGCTGAAAACCTGGATATAAAATCCATTAACTCTTTTTTCTTTTCCTCTGCTTTCTTGTTCTTGTCGGCACGCTGTCTTGCTGCAAGTTGAGAGGACTGATACCAAAAGCTGTAGTTACCCGTATATAAATTAATCTTTCCAAAATCAATGTCACAAATATGTGTACACACTGTATCAAGAAAATGCCTGTCGTGAGAAACAACAATTACAGTATTTCTGAAATCAAGAAGAAAGTCTTCAAGCCAACTTATTGTCTTTATATCGAGGTCATTTGTTGGTTCATCCAAAATCAACACATCGGGATTTCCAAATAAAGCTTGCGCCAAAAGCACCCTAACTTTCATGTCATTGGATAAATCTTCCATCGTTAAATAGTGTTTATCCTCACTGATGCCTAAATTAGAGAGTAGGGTAGCCGCATCGGTTTCTGCATTCCATCCTTCGAGATCAGCAAACTCAGCCTCAAGTTCAGCTGTTTTCATTCCATCCTCCTCTGAAAAATCAGGCTTTGCATACAATGAATCTTTTTCATCCATAATTTCGAAAAGACGCTTGTGTCCCATGATTACAGTCTGTAAAACCTGTATGCGATTAAATTCAAAGTGGTCTTGTTTTAAAACCGCCATTCGTTTGCCAGGTTCCAATTCGACTCTTCCGGTGCTTGGGTCTTGGTCTCCTGTTAATATTTTTAAAAATGTAGATTTTCCTGCACCATTAGCCCCTATCACACCATAGCAGTTTCCGTTAACGAATTTAGCATTCACATCATCGAAAAGTATACGTTTTCCAAATTGAAGAGAAAGATTATTGACCGAAAGCATGCGATTTTTTATACAAAGATAGCTAAAAGGAAGCTAATTAACTTTACAAGAGTAAACAAAGGCAGGAGGTAAATTAAGTACTGTGAAATCCACAACTACATTGGGAAAAACTCTTTTTAACAAGCGGTGGGATCGAAGCGTATATTGGAATTGTACAAACTGACCATTATTTTTTGTCAAGGATTGTTTACAAGACGCCAGAATAGTCGACTTAAGCGCTGAAGAGAAGTTTGCTAGGGGAAGGGAGGATATTATTAAATCAACAGATTCAATATTCCTTTCGGTAAGAAGATTAAGCAAATCAGTAGCGGACGCTTTCACTATTTCCACATTTGGATGTTGTATTTTTTCCCTCAGTAGCTCGTAAAAAACGTCATCTAATTCAATCACGAGAAGACGGGTTTCCTCGTTCATCTCTGCTATGATTTTTTCTGTAAATACTCCTGTTCCTGGACCAAGTTCAACAATCAATCTTACCTTATTAAAATCTACTCTACTCAACATTTTTTTTGCCAAAAAAATTGAACTTGGAGCCATGGCACCCACTGTTTTTCTTTGCTTCAGAAAGCGTTGGAGAAATTTTCTTTTGTTCATTTTATTCGATAAAAATGAAGTCCAAATTTCGGATGATGCCCAATACTTTTCCAGTAAATTCTTTATTCAAATGCGGTGAATATGGGTGTCTACTGAAATTATTTTCTTTCGTATATATCCATTTAACTGATGGATCAAAAAGCGTAAGGTCTACTGAATTTCCGATATCGATAGGATCGTAATCAATCATTGCTATCTTGCGTGATTTTTGGGATAGAATATGAATAATTTTGTCTAAAGAAATCTTGGAGTATGTATTTAGTGAGGAAAATACGGTTTGAAGTTGATAACATCCGAAGGAGGCACTATCAAATTCCAATTCTTTTTCCTCTGCATCAACGGGACGGTGATCACTTGTTATAGCATCAATTGTTCCATCCATTATTCCTGCAATAATGTGCTCGCGATCGCTGTTTGAACGGAGAACAGGGAGTACTTTCATTAAGTTATCAAAATTTAATACATCATTTTCAGTATATAAAACATTCATGAGATTTACGTCACACGTCACATGTAAACCGCGTTTTTTAGCATTTTTGACAATTTCTACGCCCTCTTTTGTTGAAATTCCTGATATGTGAGCATTTGTTTCCGTATACTCGAGCATTCGTATTATTTTTTCTAATTGAATTACCTCACTTACAGACGGATCGGCTTTCATACCAGTTCGCGTTGAGGAGATGCCTTCGTGCACCAGTGCATTTCTCGATAAATCTTCGTCCCTTACAGCCAAACAAATCGTAGCGTTTAAGTTTTTTGAATAAAGCAGGGCCCGTTGAAGCATGCCAGTTTGCAGAGGATTGAGGTCATCTGTAAATAACCTTGCACCCGCTTGCATCATGTCAAACATTTCTGCAAGCTCCTCACCTTTCATTTCCTTGGTAATGGCTCCCATTGGGTGTAGTTGCACCGCATGATGAGCTGCTTTTGTTAGCTGATAGTCAATGACTGTTTTGTTATCGCAAACCGGTGCTGTTTTTGGTAAACTACAAATATGTGTATAACCCCCTGCAGCAGCGGTGTCTAAACCTGATTCAATGGTCTCTTTGTGCTCAAACCCTGGGTCGCCAAAAGCTGACTTTAGATCAACCCAACCCGGGGATACATGAAGATTTTGAGATATAATTTGAGTTGCATTTTCAGTATGTATCTCATTTTTTATATCAGTGATAATACCATTTTCAATTAAAATATCCAGATTTTTTCCATTGTATGGAGAGGTTTCATCGACTACATTTGCTTTTTTTAGTAAAATTCTCATACTATTTCATGAATTTTAAGAGTGCCATTTCAACAAAAATAAATAGAAGAGAAAAAATGAGAAAGTATCTCCATAAGTCACTTGAGTTCTCAAGTTCGAGTGCGGTTGCTTTCTCACCATTCCTTACCTCATTAAAGGTAATATTTTTTATTCCAGCATTTTTGAAAAGTGAAATTATTTCTTCTTTATTTTTTGAGGAGGCATCACTCTCCACTCTATTATAGTTCACGGATAAATTACCGAGTTGATCCTCTCCCAAGACTTCATAATTTCCAGCTTTTAACTTTTCCGTGGCCTCAGGACCTGTCAAAGAAAATATAATCTGATTTATCCTCTTCTTTTGAGTAGGAATGTAATCCCCCTCTTTACCCTTCAGTCTGATTGCTGTTTCACTCACTGATTTCAACGGAAGCAAAATAGCATTATCAATTCCAATTGATGCGTAAAGAGGTAAGTTACGTACACTTAATTCTGCAATTCTCAATAATACGGTAGGAAATATTGCATTGAAGGCTAAACCGCTAAAGTTGTCTTGCAAGGCTGTTGTAAATAAATATGCCCTTTTATCGTTTTTCACGAGTAATGCCTGATTATTACGCAAGGCAAGCAAGGTTTTATATGAAATGAAATTTTTTAATGTAAAGTAATTTGCAACACTCGGCATGGTTAGATTTGGGTTTTCTTTTTCAAAGATTCCAGAAAAAAATACATCTTTAAATTCAACAGTTTGTATTCGAGAGGCATTGGAACTTTTAGTTCCGAAATTTGGTAAATTAAGTTCGGTAAATAGTTTATTTATTGACTGAAAATCAATATTTTCCCCAGGAATTATCAGGATGCTACCGCCGTTAGTCATAAATTCTTTCGTGTCGTTAATCAATCCAGAGGTAGGATTGTTTAGGCCATTGAGAACAAGTAGGTCGATGTTGTCTAATGTGGCTTTAGTAAAAGATTGTTCCGCCAAAATTGTAGTGGTAAAAAAGGGTTCAATATCATAGGCTTTAGAAGTAGCCGTAGAAGCGTTCTCACCATTCAATATAAGCACCGATGCTTTTGTATTAACGGTATAGGAGAAATAGAAATCGTCATCCCAAAATAATTGTTTGTCATTGACACTGAATTTGCCAATCTTTAAGCCATTGGATGTTTCCGTTAATTTAAAGGAAGTTGTGAATTTGTTTTTTGCAGGAATATCCAAAAATGTTGAGCGCTCTGCGCCATTAATCGTGAGTTTTACCTCAGAATTTAAGGCATCCTCATTTGAAATGTTTTGGATGCGCACGAAAATTTCATTTCGAAACCCTACTTTGTGTATTGGATTTTCAAACCAAACACTGTCTATTGTAAGATTAGTAGTACTTTGAGGGGTGAATTTTACGAGGTGATAGGCATTATTCACCTCATTTTGATTTTCAACTTTTGAAGAAATTGACTGAAAGTCACTAAGAATTACATGAGTAACTCTCCCAATTTTTCTTTGTTCGCTGTTTTCTTTTAAAATAAAATTCTTTTGCCAATTTATGACATCGCCGATCGACCTAGTAAGGGGGCTAAACGTCAATTTTTCTATATAATTAAAAGCTTCTGCCTTGGTAAGTAATCGTTGTTCTGTGGCATCTAAATTATTTGAACATATGAAAACTAGGGTATTTTCAGGAGTTTTTTCAATCAGCCTTTTTGCTGTTTCTCGTGCCTCTGAGAGCAATTCTCCTTCAGTTCCTTTGGCACTCATAGAAAAAGAATTGTCAATATAAATTGATAAAATATTGGCACCTGAATTCGGGATGTTTTCAATTTTCTGGAATGTGGGTTGTGCAAAGGCCATAATCGCTAAACTCAGTAAACTAATTCTAGAAATCAATACCAAAATATATTTTAGTTTTCGCATCGATTTGTTCTCTTGTTCGATAAACTTAATGAAGCGAAGCGAGGAAAAGAAAAGTGTTTTTTGTCTCCTGAAATGAAATAAATGTATGATAATAGGAATCGTTAGTAGCAACAAAAACCACAACCTTTCAGGATAAAGAAAATGCA
>VGMK01000008.1 GCA_016866375.1 Bacteroidota bacterium | reverse complement strand
CACCACACATTGACTTTAAAGCAGAAATTTATGTTTTGAAGAAGGAAGAAGGTGGTCGTCATACCCCATTTCAAAATAAATACCGTCCGCAATTCTATTTCCGAACCACAGACGTAACTGGGGAAATACACTTAGAATCGGGACGTGAGATGGTTATGCCGGGTGACAATGTAACAATTACAGTTAAGTTGATTGTTCCCGTGGCGATGGATAAAGGTTTGCGTTTTGCAATCCGAGAAGGAGGAAGAACTGTTGGCGCTGGTCAGGTTACAGAAATCTTGAAATAAGATAAAATCAATGTTTAACTAAGGGGGGTAAGCGAACTCCCCTTTTTAAACGGGTGTAGCTCAGCTGGTAGAGTAGTGGTCTCCAAAACCATTGGTCGTGGGTTCGAATCCTACCGCCCGTGCAAAAAAAAGAAAAGTGTTAGCAAAAATAAAAATTTATTTCAAAGAAGCTTACGACGAGTTAGTAAACAATGTTACTTGGCCAACATGGTTGGAACTACAAAATAATACCATTTTGGTGGTGACCGCTTCAGTTCTACTCTCAGTGGTAATCTTTATAATTGATTTTTCGATAGGAATTAATAAGGAAGGTTTTTGGAAAGGAGTTATAGGGTGGATATATGAGAATTTATAATCGGTTCTTATGGCAGAGTTAGTTAAAAAATGGTATGTTGTTCGCGCTGTAAGTGGGAAAGAGAAAAAGGTAAAAGAGTACCTTGAACTTGAAATTGCACGTGCTAAATTGAGTAGTTACGTAAGCCAAGTTTTGATACCAACAGAAAAAGTTTTTAAAATACAAAATGGTAAGAAAGTTAACAAGGAAAAAGTCTACTTACCGGGATATGTTATTATTGAAGCAGCGCTTGTGGGTGAAGTTTCTCATGTAATTAAAAGTATACCAAATGTGATAGGTTTCTTGGGAACCGAAAAGGGCGGTAAACCAGTTCCCATGCGTTTGGCTGAAGTAAATAGAATTTTGGGGAAAGTTGACGAACTTTCCGAAAAAGAAGAAGAAATCAAAATACCATTTGTTGTTGGAGAATCTGTGAAAGTTATTGATGGTCCTTTTAACAACTTTAGTGGTGTAATTGATGATATCAACGAAGAAAAGAAAAAGTTAAAAGTAATGGTGAAAATCTTCGGGCGTAAGAATCTTTTGGAGCTTAGCTACATGCAAGTCGAAAAAGAGGTTTAAATAGTATTAACCGTAGGAGTGGATCTGACGACAAAAGCTTCCCGTCTAAATGTCCATGCTTGACTACACAAATTGAATATATATGGCTAAAGAAGTAGCAGCACTGATTAAATTACAAATTAAAGGAGGAGCTGCCAACCCTTCCCCTCCAATCGGTCCAGCTTTAGGAGCGAAAGGAGTCAATATTATGGAGTTCTGTAAGCAGTTTAATGCCAGAACTCAAGATAAAATGGGAAAGGTTGTACCAGTTGTGATAACTGTTTATGGTGACAAATCGTTTGATTTTGTTTTAAAAACTCCACCAGCAGCAATTCAAATTATTGAGCACACTAAAATCAAAAAAGGATCATCTGAGCCAAATCGCGTAAAGGTTGGTAACATTAGTTGGGACCAAGTAAGAGCGATTGCCGAAGATAAGCTTCCAGATCTAAATTGTTTTACGGTGGATTCGGCAATGAAAATGGTTGCAGGGACAGCGAGAAGCATGGGTGTTAATGTGAAAGGTGGTCAAGCACCGAAATCCAAAAAATAAGTAATATGAAAAGAGTTTCTAAAAAAAGAAAAGAGATTTTGGCGAAGCATGATTTGTCGAAAGCTTATACTCTGTCAGATGCATGTGATTTGGTAAAGGGAATTTCGACCTCAAAATTTGATGCCTCTGTGGACATCGCCGTGCGTCTTGGAGTTGATCCAAGAAAAGCAAATCAAATGGTGCGCGGTACAGTAGCTTTACCTCACGGAACTGGAAAGGATATTAAAGTTTTAGTGCTTTGTACACCTGACAAGGAAGAAGAGGCGAAACAAGCTGGAGCAGATTATGTTGGTCTAGATAACTTTATTGAAAAAATCAAAGGAGGTTGGACAGACATTGATGTAATTATCACTATGCCATCTGTAATGGGTAAAGTAGGTGCTTTAGGAAGAGTATTGGGACCAAGAGGACTGATGCCTAACCCAAAAACAGGAACTGTGACTATGGAAATTGGAAAAGCAGTGGAGGAGGTTAAAGCTGGAAAAATTGACTTTAAAGTTGATAAATTCGGGATAATTCACTCATCAGTCGGTAAAGTAAGTTTTGATGGGGTTAAAATTCTAGATAATGCGAATGAGTTAATCCAAACCTTAATTAAACTGAAACCGTCTGCAGCCAAGGGAACATACATTAAGAGCATTTATTTAAGCTCAACAATGAGTCCAGGTATTCAAATAGACACCAAGTCTGTTAATGCTTAAAACTTAGTGAAATGAGAAGAGAAGAAAAAGCAAAATACATCGACAATTTGGCTGCTGAACTACAAGCGTCATCAATTGTTTATTTAACAGATACAGCAGATTTAACAGTTGAATCAGTGAATTCACTTCGTAGAAGATGTTTTCAAGCAAATATCAAAATGCGTGTTGTGAAAAATGCACTGCTTCAAAAAGCAATGGATAAGGTAGAAGGAAAGAACTACAGTGGGCTTTCGAGCGTGTTGAAAGGTTCAACCTCTATTATGTTTTCAGAAGTGGCAAATGCACCCGCTAAATTAATTCAGGACTTTCGTAAAAAAAGCGAAAAGCCTTTGTTAAAAGGTGCATACATTGATGAAGCAATTTTTGTTGGTGATAATCAACTAGTGGTTCTTGAAGCATTGAAAAGTAAAGAGGAACTTGTTGGAGAAATTATTGGCTTATTGCAAAGTCCTGCGAAAAATGTGTTGTCTGGTTTAAAAGGTGCTGGCGGTAAAATCGCTGGTATCCTTAAAACTCTCGAAGAGAGAGGAAAGTAAATTAATATTTTTAACCCTTTTAAATTTAAATAAAATGGCTGAATTAAAGCAAATTGCAGAAACGTTGGTTAACCTAACTGTGAAAGAAGTTAATGAGTTAGCAACAATTTTAAAAGACGAGTACGGAATCGAACCTGCCGCTGCGGCTCCAGTAATGGTTGCAGGAGGTGGTGGTGCCTCAGGAGGTGGCGAAGAAGCTGCTGCTGAGAAATCTGAGTTTGATGTTGTTCTCAAATTTGGTGGACCGAACAAACTAGCAGTAGTGAAGTTGGTCAAAGAACTTACTGGAAATGGTTTGAAAGAATCCAAAGATCTGGTAGATGCTGCTCCTTCAACACTGAAAGAAGGTGTATCTAAGGATGAAGCTGAAGGGCTCAAAAAGTCCTTGGAGGAGGCTGGAGCTGAAGTTGAGATTAAATAATAATTGTCACTGATACAGGAAAGGCACCTTTTCAATACGGGTGCCTTGTCCTGTTTTTTGGCATTTGAAAATACCGTATTGAAGTAACTAAAAAAATAAGAGCCTTGTTAACATCGAATAATTCAACCAGAATTAATTTTGCTTCAAGCAAAAACCATTGTGATTATCCAGATTTCCTGGAAATCCAGCTAAAATCCTTCCAAGAGTTTTTTCAGCTCGAAACGACTCCTGAAAATAGAAACAGTGAAGGATTATTTAAAGTATTCGCTGAGAATTTTCCAATTACAGATACAAGAAATCAATTTGTTTTGGAATTTTTGGATTATTTTATTGATCCACCTCGCTACACCATTGATGAATGTATTGAAAGAGGATTAACTTATTCTGTCCCCTTAAAAGCAAAATTAAAATTGTATTGTACCGATCCGGAGCACGAGGATTTTGAAACAATTGTGCAGGATGTTTATTTAGGTACAATCCCTTACATGACTCCAAAGGGTTCTTTCGTGGTTAATGGTGCAGAGCGAGTAATTGTCTCCCAATTACATCGTTCACCAGGAGTATTTTTTGGACAGAGCAGACATGCGAACGGCACCAAATTATATTCGGCGAGAATAATTCCATTTAAAGGCTCATGGATTGAGTTTGCCACCGATATCAATAATGTAATGTATGCTTACATTGATCGTAAAAAGAAATTACCTGTTACAACCCTCTTTAGGGCCATTGGATACGAAACTGATCGTGATATTCTTGAGATTTTCGGTTTGGCAGACGAGGTGAAAATAAATAAAGCAAATATGAAAAAACTTGTCGGTAGAAGACTAGCGGCACGGGTTTTAAAAACATGGATCGAAGATTTTGTGGATGAGGATACTGGGGAGGTTGTTTCCATAGAACGAAATGAGATTATTTTAGAGAGAGAATTGCTCATTGGAGAAGACCACCTGGATTCTATAATGGACTCTGGAGCCAAGTCTGTTATTCTCCACAAAGATGATGCGAATTCAACTGATTATACAATCATATACAACACGCTGCAGAAAGATATTTCAAATTCAGAAAAAGAGGCTGTTGAACACATTTATCGTCAGCTAAGAAATGCAGATCCGCCAGATTATGAGACAGCAAAGGGCGTATTTGAAAAATTATTCTTCTCGGATACGCGCTACGATCTCGGCGAGGTAGGACGTTACAGGCTAAACAAAAAATTGGGTCTCAGCGGTAGTGAGGAGTCACGCGTTTTAACGAAAGAGGATATTATTAATATCATCAAATACCTCATCGAATTAATCAATTCAAAAGCGGATATCGATGATATCGATCACCTTTCGAATAGACGTGTTCGAACCGTTGGTGAACAACTGTATGCCCAATTTGGCGTTGGGCTTGCACGCATGGCCAGAACAATTCGAGAGAGAATGAATGTCCGAGACAACGAGGTATTTACACCGATTGATTTGATCAACGCTAAAACATTATCCTCAGTTATTAACTCATTCTTTGGGACAAACCAATTGTCCCAATTCATGGATCAAACCAATCCATTATCAGAAGTTACACACAAACGACGTTTATCAGCGCTCGGACCGGGTGGTCTATCGCGAGAAAGAGCCGGGTTTGAAGTGCGTGATGTTCACTACACACATTATGGACGTCTGTGTACAATAGAAACCCCTGAAGGACCTAATATAGGATTGATTTCCTCATTGTGTGTCTATGCAAAGGTTAATAAACTTGGATTTATTGAAACACCGTATAGAACAGTCGATAACGGAAAAGTTGTTTTGTCGGATCAACCCATATACCTGGCAGCGGAAGAGGAAGATGCAAAAATGATTGCACAGGCCAATGCTAAAGTTGACGATAAAGGGAATTTTTTATCTGATTTAGTGAAAGCGCGTTACGAAGGAGACTTTCCGGTAGTGGGTCCTAAAGAAATTCATTTAATGGATGTTGGGGCAAATCAAATTGCCTCGATTGCCGCTTCTTCGATTCCTTTTTTGGAGCATGATGATGCCAATCGCGCTTTAATGGGTTCTAACATGCAACGGCAAGCAGTCCCATTGTTAAAACCAAATTCACCGATTGTTGGCACTGGCATAGAACAACTTTTAGCGCGTGATTCTCGGGTCTTGATAAACTCAGAAGGTTCTGGTGTGGTGGAGTATGTTGATGCGAATCAAATTATTATTCGTTACGATTGGAATGAAGATGATAAACTCGTGAGCTTTGATTATGAGGTTAAAACCTATCCTTTGACAAAATTTACGAAAACTAATCAAAGCACATGCATCAACCTGAAGCCCATAGTTCAGAAAGGAGACAGAGTAACATTCGGACAAGTATTGTGCGAGGGTTATGCAACACAAAACGGTGAATTGGCTCTAGGTCAGAACTTAAAAGTGGCTTTCATGCCATGGAAAGGATATAATTTTGAGGATGCAATCGTTATTTCTGAAAAAGTGGTAAGAGACGATATCTTTACCTCAATTCACATAGACGAATACTCTTTAGAGGTTCGCGATACAAAAAGAGGAATGGAAGAGTTAACATCGGATATTCCTAATGTGAGCGAAGAGGCTACAAAAGATCTTGATGAAAACGGTCTAATTAGAATTGGAGCAGAAATAAGAGAAGGTGACATTCTTATCGGTAAAATAACACCCAAAGGTGAAACAGACCCTTCCCCTGAAGAAAAATTACTGCGGGCAATTTTCGGAGATAAGGCTGGAGATGTCAAAGATGCATCATTGAAAGCGGGTCCATCCTTGAGGGGAGTTGTTATTGATAAGAAATTATTTTCACGAGCCATAAAAGACAGAAAATCTAAAACACAAGATAAACCTATCTTGGAAACCTTAGATTTAGAATATAACAGAGATTTTACTGTTCTAAAAGAAAAATTGGTGGATAAATTAATGATTATACTGGGAGACCATAAGTCTGTAGGAGTATTCAATAATTTTAAGGAGGAACTTATAAAAAAGGGCACAAAATTTAACAATAAAGCCCTATTGGCACTAGACTATACAATTGTCAATCCACTCAATTGGACAGCAGAAGAGAAAATAAATCAGTTGATTAGTCGCGTTATTCATAACTTCAGTATTAAAGCGAATGATTTGCTTGGAAATTATAAACGACGTAAGTTTCATATTTCTGTCGGAGATGAACTTCCTGCGGGAATTGTAAAGCTTGCTAAAGTTTATTTGGCCAAAAAACGAAAACTGAAAGTTGGTGATAAAATGGCAGGTCGCCATGGCAATAAAGGTATTGTTGCAAATATTGTGCGACAAGAAGATATGCCTTTCTTAGAAGACGGAACACCAGTTGATATAGTTTTAAACCCCTTGGGTGTGCCATCGCGCATGAATCTTGGTCAGATTTATGAAACGGTTCTAGGATGGGCTGGACAAAAGTTAGGAGTTAAGTTTGCAACCCCAATTTTTGATGGGGCCTCGGCAGACCAAATAAATGACTGGACAGATAAAGCTGGAGTTCCAAGATCTGGTAAGACATATTTATACGACGGTGGAACAGGAGAACGTTTCCATCAAACGGCTACCGTTGGCGTAATTTATATGCTTAAATTATCCCACATGGTAGATGATAAAATGCATGCACGCTCAATAGGGCCTTATTCGCTTATCACTCAGCAACCTTTGGGAGGTAAAGCTCAGTTCGGTGGCCAACGCTTCGGTGAGATGGAAGTATGGGCATTGGAAGCATTTGGAGCCTCAAATATATTACAGGAAATATTGACGGTAAAGTCAGACGATGTGATGGGAAGAGCAAAAGCATACGAGTCTATCGTCAAAGGGGACAATATTCCTGAACCAGGAATACCTGAGTCCTTCAATGTTCTCCTACACGAATTACGAGGTTTATGTCTCAATGTATCAATGGATTAAAAATTAGTAGAAACGAAAACATTCATATTAAAATGGCTTTCAAGAAAGAAATACAAAAAAAACAAAGTAGCTTCAATAAAATAATAATTTCCTTAGCCTCTCCGGAGGTGATTCTTGAGCAATCAAGTGGAGAGGTTTTGAAGCCCGAAACTATTAATTACAGAACTTATAAACCCGAAAGAG
This sequence comes from Bacteroidota bacterium, assembly GCA_016866375.1. GTDB lineage: Bacteria > Bacteroidota > Bacteroidia > Flavobacteriales_D > Crocinitomicaceae > UBA952. The sequence goes on along the minus strand of VGMK01000008.1, from coordinate 17,543 downwards.
ACGGTTTGTTTTGTGAGCGTATCTTTGGACCGGTAAAGGATTACGAATGTCACTGTGGCAAGTATAAACGAATTCGGTACAAAGGAATCGTATGTGACCGTTGTGGAGTCGAGGTTACGGAGAAAAAGGTGCGAAGAGAGCGCATGGGCCATATTTCATTGGTTGTACCGGTTGCGCATATTTGGTACTTTAGATCATTACCAAATAAAATTGGTTATCTTCTGGGGTTCCCTACGAAGAAATTAGACCAGATTATTTATTACGAACGATACGTTGTAATCAATACTGGGTTGTCTTCGCAAATAGAAGGGGTAAATCTCAAGAAAATGGACTTTTTAACGGAGGAGGAATATTTGGAGATTATTGATAATCCACTGCTCAAGGACAACCATTATTTAGAGGATAGTGATCCTAACAAATTTGTGGCAAAAATGGGAGCAGAGGCACTTCACGATTTATTGAAGGACTTAAACTTGGAAAATCTCTCCTACGAATTAAGAGGACAGGCAGAGAATGAAACCTCAGTGCAACGTAAAAACGAGGCTTTGAAGCGATTACAAGTAGTTGAAGCCATGCGCGAATCGCAAACAAGAATTGATAACCGACCTGAGTGGATGATTATTAAGGTAGTTCCTGTTATACCACCTGAATTGCGGCCACTAGTTCCATTAGACGGGGGTAGATTTGCCACCTCGGATCTAAATGACCTCTATAGAAGGGTAATAATTCGTAACAATCGTTTGAAAAGACTCATCGAAATTAAGGCACCCGAGGTTATCCTTCGCAACGAGAAAAGGATGCTTCAAGAAGCTGTGGACTCACTTTTTGACAACTCAAGAAAATCGAGCGCTGTTAAAACTGAATCTAACAGAGCCTTAAAGTCTTTGTCGGATTCTTTAAAAGGAAAGCAAGGTCGTTTCCGACAAAATCTTCTTGGAAAAAGGGTTGATTACTCTGCGCGTTCCGTTATTGTTGTAGGTCCTGATTTAAAATTACACGAATGTGGGCTTCCAAAAGAAATGGCAGCAGAGTTGTACAAACCATTCATCATTCGAAAAATGATTGAAAGGGGTATCGTGAAAACCGTAAAATCAGCAAAAAAAATAGTTGATAGAAAAGAGCCCGTGGTTTGGGATATCTTAGAAAATGTGTTAAAAGGTCACCCTGTTTTGCTAAATAGAGCACCAACATTGCACAGGTTGGGTATCCAGGCTTTCCAACCAAAACTAATTGAAGGTAAAGCAATTCGTCTCCATCCATTGGTTACAACGGCATTTAATGCAGATTTCGATGGAGATCAAATGGCAGTGCACCTGCCGCTCGGAAACGCAGCAATTTTAGAGGCACAAATGTTAATGTTGGCCTCTCACAATATCTTGAATCCTGCAAATGGAGCACCAATTGCAGTACCTTCTCAAGACATGGTTCTTGGTTTATATTACATCACAAAGGGTAAAAAATCAACCAATACTGAGGTAGTAAAAGGCGAGGGTAGTATTTTCTATTCACCCTCTGAAGTAATCATAGCTTACAATGAAGGAAAACTTGATCTCCACGCGCACATCAAGGTTAAAACCCACGACTTGAATAACGATGGAGAGTTAGAGCTCAAACTGGTTGAAACGACATGCGGTCGCGTTCTGTTCAACGAAAAGGTTCCTCAACAAGTTGGTTTCATAAACGATGTTATGACCAAGAAAGCATTGCGCGATATCATCGGTGATGTACTAAAAGTTTGTGGTACTTCAAAAACTGCAAAGTTCCTTGATGATATAAAGACGCTTGGCTATGAAATGGCGTTTAGAGGAGGTCTCTCTTTCAATTTGGACGACATTATCATTCCAAAAGAAAAAGAAGTACTGGTTTCCAAGGCTGAAAACGATGTCAAGGAGGTTATGCTTAACTACAACATGGGCTTGATAACAAACAACGAGCGCTACAACCAAATTATTGATATTTGGACGCATACAAATTCCCGTTTGACCCAAACACTGATGGATCAATTGAAAAGTGATAAGCAAGGATTTAACTCCATTTATATGATGTTTGATTCGGGAGCCCGAGGTTCCAAAGAACAGATCCGACAGCTTTCTGGGATGAGAGGTCTAATGGCTAAACCACAGAAATCGGGAGCTACGGTTCAAGAAATTATAGAAAATCCAATTTTATCAAACTTTAAAGAGGGCCTTTCAATTCTTGAATACTTTATATCAACACATGGTGCACGTAAAGGTCTTGCCGATACGGCATTAAAGACGGCAGATGCAGGTTATCTAACCCGTAGATTGGTTGACGTAGCGCAAGATGTAGTAATTAATTCCAACGACTGTGGCACCTTAAGAGGTATCGTTGCTACTGCGCTTAAGAAAAGCGATGAAATTGTTGAACCTCTATACGACAGAATACTCGGTAGAACATCGGTCCATGATGTATATTATCCAGAATCCGATAACCTCATTGTTGCCTCGGGTGAATTAATTTCTGAAGACGTGGCGCAAGAAATAGAGACTGCAGGTATTGAAGAAGTAGAAATACGGTCTGTCCTAACTTGTGAAATGAGAAGAGGAGTGTGTGCGAAATGTTATGGACGAAATTTATCCAACCACAGACTGGCTCAAACGGGCGACTCGGTAGGTGTTATTGCTGCTCAATCAATTGGTGAGCCAGGAACCCAGCTGACATTGCGTACCTTCCACGTCGGAGGAACAGCATCTAATGTTGCAGATATTTCAGATTTGAAGGCAAAGGCAAATGGGAAATTGGAAATTGATGAATTGCGTACGATTGATCGTAAAAGCTCAGACGGAACGAATAAAACGATAGTAATTGGTCGTTCTGCTGAGTTGAAAATAACAGACGAAAAAACAGGTGTTATTGTTATGAGCGCGAATGTTCCGTATGGTTCAGAATTATTAGTTTCGCCAAACTCAAAAATCAAGAAGGGTGACGTAATTTGTAAATGGGATCCATACAATGCGTTGATAGTTTCCGAGGTTGCGGGTAAAGTAGTATTCGAGAGTATCCAGGAAAATATAACGTATCGTGAGGAAATTGACGAACAGACAGGGTTTACAGAAAAGGTTATAATAGAGTCACGGGATAAAAGAAAATCTCCTGCGATCCATATTGTTGATATAAAGACTAAAGAGATTCTGAGAGAATACTCTTTACCTGTGAATGCTCATATTTCTGTAAATGAAGGTGATAAAATTGAAGCAGGCGATACATTGGTTAAAATTCCTAGAATGGCAGGAAAAACGGGTGACATCACTGGAGGACTTCCACGAGTTACTGAATTATTCGAAGCACGTAATCCTTCAAATCCTGCAGTAGTTTCTGAAATTGATGGAACTGCTACTTTTGGAGCCATTAAAAGAGGTAATAGAGAAATTAAAATTACATCCAAGCTAGGAGAGGTTAAAACCTATCTGGTTCCACTCTCTAAGCACATTCTAGTTCAACAAAACGATTTCGTTCGTGCTGGCCAACCACTTTCTGATGGTGCGATTACACCAAACGACATCTTAAATATTGAGGGTCCAACAAAAGTTCAAGAATATATTGTAAATGAAATCCAAGAGGTATACCGACTTCAAGGGGTAAAAATCAATGATAAACACTTTGAAGTAATTGTTAGACAAATGATGTTAAAAGCTGAAATTATTGAGGCTGGAGATACCATGTTCCTTGAAGGGCAATCAGTTCATAAAGCTGATATCATGGAAGCAAATGATGCATTATTTGGAATGATGTTCGTAAAAGATGCAGGCGATTCTGATGATTTGAAAAAAGGTCAGTTGGTGTCTTTTAGAAGACTTAGAGACGAGAATTCTAAATTGAAAAGAGAAGATAAGAATCTCGTGGAAGCAAGGGAAGCAATTCCAGCTACTTCTACTCCACTTCTTCAAGGAATAACGCGTGCATCCCTCCAGACCCAGTCGTTTATTTCTGCAGCTTCTTTCCAAGAAACAACGAAAGTCCTAAATGAAGCGGCAATCTCAGGAAAAGAGGATCATCTTTTAGGATTGAAAGAGAATGTCATTGTAGGGCATCTAATCCCTGCCGGAACTGGGGTTCGTAATTTTCAAAAGATGATTGTAGCGTCACAAGAGAAATATGATGAACTTGTAGAAAATGCTTAAGGTTTTTGAGAAAAAGATTAAAAAGGATGGCTTAAACCATCCTTTTTTGTTTTTGCATTTTTTCTTTACGTAATTTTATGAAAAATTAATTATGATTTTAGCTCCATTCAATTTACAAAAATGGATTGATGAAAACAGGGATTTATTGAAACCACCTGTAGGGAATAAAAATCTCTACAAAGAAGCTGGTGATTTTATAGTGATGGTAGTTGGGGGTCCAAATGCAAGAAAAGACTACCACTATAATGAAAGTGAGGAACTTTTTTATCAGCTAGAGGGAGATATAACTGTGCGTATACAACACGAAGGTAAAGCACAAGAAATTCAAGTGAAACAAGGTGAAATGTTTCTTTTGCCGGGGAATACACCTCATTCACCGATACGAGGAGCGAATACAGTTGGTCTAGTTATTGAAAAAGTACGAAAAGGCACAAATCTAGTGGATGGATTGATGTGGTTTTGTGAAAAATGTAATCATCCACTAAAGTCATATCGATTCCCTCTTGAAAATATCGAAAAAGATTTTATACCCAGATTCAAGGAATTCTATGGGTCTAAAGAAATGAGGACTTGCAAATCTTGTGGGCACATTATGGAAGCTGACGAGCGCTTTACTTAGTTCCATACTTTTTAGGAATTGCTTATTTTAAGTGCTTACTTTTTTATAACCATCAAAAAAGTATACCTTATTTCATAGTATTGGGATGCGAATGATTTATTGAATAATGTTCTGAAGATTTTTTAAAATGGAGAGGCTCAATTTAGTTATTAATCTTTTGTTACCTCTCTTGCGTTTTTGTCCCTCAAAACATAAGCGGGTAAAAATATTTACGAGATCGGGATTTCATTATAAAGTGATTCATAAATAAATTTTTTTCGGCCTTGTTTTTTCTTGATAAAAAAGTAAATAAGTTAATTTTGTATTAATCATGCCAGCTTCGGTTTCTAAGTTTTCTGCAGTTATTCCAATGGCGTGGCCAAATACCACAGCAAGATCACCTGAAAAGTTATCTCAATTTCTGAGAAAAATAGGTGTCTTGAAGAATGTCAACTTACTTGTTGGCCATGCAGCAATTTTAGTGGCAAAACATAATGTGTTTATTTATGCAGATTTTGGAAGATATATAACTCCAAATGGATTTGGCCGGACAAGAACTGCGGAAACCGATCCAAAACTAACTCTTAAAACCATACCTAAGTGGTCTGCTTCTGGTGACCTTTTAAATTTTGAGGAGGTTTGCTCAGAACTTGAAAGTATTAATAAAGCGACTCATGGAGATGGTGCGCTGTACGCTTCAATAATGTATCAACTCGATATTGAAAAAGTTCTACAAACAATTTCTGAATACCAGCTCCAAGGTTATGTTCCGTACAGTGGATTGAAAAAGAATGAGTCGAACTGCGCGCGTTTTGTAGCAACAGCAATACAAGCTGGACTCGATAGAAGTTCAATAATTTATAAACGATTTCTTCGTCCATCTACCATAGCACCAACTCCTTTTTTCAATGTAATTGCGGCTAACTTGGAGGGTAAATATTTTATATGGAATAAAGGTACTGGAGACTGGTTTAACTGTAAAATTAGTGCTGCGCGAACAGATATTTTGAAAAAAATCTCCTATTCTTTTAGTTCTAAAAGAGCGAGATTATTGCCAACAGATGCGAGGATGGGGCAGTTACATGCACCCGAGAGGCACAGTAGTATTCCTGTGTCTGCAAATTATTTGGGGGGTATAGGTGAAGGAGCATGGCACGTTTTGGAAAAATATGACGATTCTCATCTTAAGAAGTCAAGGTATTTTGTTGATGGCTATTTCGAGTATGAAAATATTTATGAGGTAGATGAGGATTGGGTAAAGGAATTCGAAAATAATTTAGTGCAGATTACTTATGATACTCACTTTTCTTGGATAACTTTGCTACACATTGAGTGGAATAAAAAAAAGAGATTTTATGCCCGAAACAGTTCATATAAACAATAGGGATAAAATATTGGAAATTCTTGTTTCTGGTTGTGACGAACGCATTTTCTTAAGTCCCGAAACCAATGCAAATAAATACCACCTTAATCTTTTAAATTATAAGGGTCTATTTAATAGAGGATCTTGTACATGCGGCACCTTGACACCATTCGGGATTGAAGTAGCAAATAATTTTTTGGTGCAATTCAACTCCGATATTTATCAGGCCGTGATAGATCAACAAACCACTCAACTCAAGGAATTATTTGACAATAGTCAATATGGGTTTGAAATCTTTTACGGTCCGAGTGGAAGTGATTTGATGTATTTACCCCTTATTTTTCAGTCCTTGGTCCATGGTAAAAAAGAAATTATAAATATTGTTTCCTGCCCGGAAGAGCTTGGGTCGGGATCAAATGTTGCGGCAGAGGGGCTGTATTTTTCGGAATGGAACCAATTCGGAAAAAATATTCCAAAAGGGAAAGAAGTTTCGCGAAATATAGAATCAAAGGTTTTTTATCTTCCAGCAAGGGAAGAAACCGGGCATATCGCCAATAGAGGCCAAGCGATACGAAAAATCATTGCAGATCATCCGGGTCAACCCATAATTGGAAATTTAGTGTTTGGGAGTAAATCCGGCATTAAAGATGATCTTGAGATTATTGATGAGTTCCATGAGGGCATTATGTGGGTTGTTGATATTTGTCAATTCAGAACGGATCCCCTATTAATTCATTCAATGCTTGACAAAGGAGTTATGCTGATGGTAACGGGATCGAAATTCTATCAAGCACCCCCATTTTGCGGGGCCTTGTTGGTGCCGACTTCATGGGCTCAAAAGTTAATTAACAAGGATGCATCAATTATTAGAGGGTTTGAAAATTTATTTTCTAAATACGATTTTCCATGCCAATTTGAAAACATTAGGAAGCAATTATCAAATGAAATCAATATCGGGCTCAGAATGCGATGGGAAATTGCCATTCAAGAAATGAAGGCCTATTTATCATTTCCGTCTGACCAATCAAATGCGCTGATTAGAAGATGGAATCAAATAGTTACTGGAAGACTCGCTCAAAGTGATTACTTTAAATTGATGCCAAATATGGAGTTAACCAATGACAGTATTGTTTCGTTTATGGTTTTGGTTGATGGAAAAGAATTAAGGTATTTCGAGTTGAAAAAACTATTCGATTATCTTGTATTAAATGAACACTATGGATTAGATGGATTTAATCGCATTTTTATCGGACAACCCGTTCAATACGGCGAAAAATCATTCATTCGCTTAGCAATTGGATCCTATTCAGTTAGACTCGCTCTCAAAGATAATCATTTTTCACCTCATAACGATTTGCAACTGATTCATATTATCGAAAGGTCAGTAGATATTTTATTCAAATGAAACAACTAAAGGAAGAAGCAATTTGGGTTTTGAAGCATATTTCTGAAATTCGGAAATTACAAGACACAGCGGTTATTTTTCAGTCCTGGAATCAATTAGATAGATATTTGTCCCATCTTAGTGATGTTTTTTCTTCATATGATGTACTTCATGCAATAGCAATCAAAACAAATCCCCACCCCTCCATATTGCGCTATTTAGTTTCGAAGGGGTTTGGTTTAGAGGCGGCATCGATGGAAGAGGTGGAAATGGCGATAGCAGCAGGGATAGACCCCAAAAAAATAGTTTATGACTCGCCTGTTAAAACGCTATCTGAGATTGTAGCTTGCCATAATTTATATTCAGGAATTAGACTCAATGTAAATTCTGTAAATGAATTAGAACGTATTCCCGAAAAACCAAATTTCATATTGGGACTGCGAATTAATCCAATTAAAGATACCGGTTCACCTGAACTCTATCACGTTTCTCAAAACGAATCAAAGTTTGGAGAACCTATTTTAAATAGGGACAGTATTGTTGGGGCATGTTTGAAATATCCAGTAACACAGTTGCATATTCACTCAGGAAGTGCACTAGAGAATATAAAAAATGCAGTTGATGCAATTTCTGAGGTTGTGGCTTTGGCAAATGACATAAATAAAAAACTCTCTGAAAATAATTCGAATAGACGAATAGAATGTATTGATATCGGGGGAGGATTAAAACCGGAAAAACTAACAAATCAGCCCTCAAAAATGATGCAGTATGCAAAAATGTTAGAATCAGTGAACGATTTACGAAACTATCAGTTAGTTACAGAATTCGGACAATGGTGTCATTTTTATTGTGGATATGCGTCATCTGTTGTTGAATACGTCTTACAGCGTAATGACAAACAATTGGTCTATGTTCATCTTGGAGCCGATTTCCTTGTGAGAGACGCATATGTAAAACCAAGAGGGATTGAATTTATTCCGCTCAAAAAAGATTTTAATTCAATGGAGGAAAACTTACAATTAACAGACCTTGCAGGGCCCTTATGTTTTGCGGGCGATTATTTACAAAAAGATATTGAATTACCTAAAATGAGCGAAGGAGATCACCTATTAATGTTGGGCACAGGTTCTAACTCCTATGGTTTATGGTCGAGACACTGTTCAAGAGCAATACCGAAAATCATTGGCGTTGACTTTCAAAAAAGAGAAATTAAAGTCCTCTCTGAACGCACAAAATTTCATGGATATGATTTTTAATAAACCACTCTTAATTCTTTTATTGGCATCCATATATGCATGTAAAAGTGAATCTCCTGATGCTGTGAACTCTAGAAAAATAGAAGCTGAAAAACCAATGCTAAAAGTATACCCTACAAAAATATTGACTGCTGAGATTACTGGCATGACCTGTGAGCACGGCTGCGGTGGTGCAATACGTACTAATTTAAAAGCCACAGGAGGCGTATCAAAGGTCGAATACGATTTTGTAGAAAATGCCGAGAAGCAGGTTTGCCGAATCTATTTCGACGAAGGTAAAGTATCGAGTGCCGAGATAAAAAAGCTTGTAGGCACAATCAATAAGAAACAATTCAGCATAAAAACGTTGAGCGAATCAGATTTAGCCGAGAAGAAATGAAATTGTTTTTCAGAGAGTTTGGAAAGGGAAAACCATTATTGATTTTACACGGTTTATTCGGATTTAGTGATAATTGGGTGACACACGCGAAGCGATTGGCTGATTATTATAGGGTAATCTTAGTTGATTTGAGAAATCATGGGCACTCCCCATGGTCGGTTGAATTTTCCTATGAATTAATGGCTGCGGATGTGGAAGAATTAGTCAATCAACTTGAACTTTCAAATGTGATACTTTTGGGACATTCAATGGGAGGCAAAGTTGCTATGAGATACGCTCAACTATTTCCTGAAAGATTGGATAAATTGGTAGTGGTCGATATGGGCGTAAAAGAATATCCTCCGCACCATCAACAGATTTTATTGGCAATTAATTCTTTAGAATTATCTAAAATTAAAGCTCGTAGTGAGGCTGAAAAACATTTCCGAAATTATTTAGCAGATGAAGGAATAATTCAGTTTTTGTTAAAAAATCTGTATTGGAGGGAAAAAGGAATATTGGATTGGCGAATGAACTACAGGGTTCTAGAAATCGCTATGCCTGAGATTTTAAGTGAAATTCCGTTTTGTGAATCTTGGGTTTCAACGCTGTTCATTCGTGGAGAACTCTCCGATTATATTTTAGACGAAGACATAGGAAAATTGGAGAGCTATTTTTTAGACAGTTGCCTTGTCGGAATCCCTAAAGCCGGACATTGGGTTCATTCAGATCAACAAGAGATATTTTTAAACGAGGTGCTATCTTTTTGTCTAAGGTAAAAAAAGCCTCTTGACGAGGCTTTAGTTAGTTTTGAAATAAAAATACGGACTGCTTTTTCCCTTTTTTATGCTCCAACGATTTGCTGTAATTCAACAAAAATTGAATGCTTTTAAAACTTGGTTTTTCCGACTCTTTAATTTCTCTGTTAATGTTTTTTGGGTATTTATTAACCATAGGCAATGTTTAATGTAAGTCATAACGGCATATAATTCTAATTATTGCAGCTCACACGAAAGTAATTTGACTAATTTATCTGAGATGCTTATGTTTTCGATACAATGCTTAACTTTGTATCGAACCATGGAGCAAAAAAAAGCATGGAAAACTTTTTAAAACCGGGAGTAGTAACTGGTGACGATGTTCAGCGTTTGTTTGCTTATGCAAAAAAGTATCAATTTGCATTGCCGGCAGTAAATGTATCCAGCACAAGTACGGTAAATGGAGTTTTAGAAACAGCAGTAAGACTTAAGGCCCCTGTAATTATTCAATTTTCGAATGGTGGGGCTCACTATTTTGCAGGAAAAGGATTGAAAAATGAAGGAGAAAAGGCGGCCATTTTAGGAGGTGTTTCTGGCGCAAAACATGTCCATACTATGGCTGAGGCGTATGGTGCAACTGTCATCTTACACACAGATCATTGCGCTAAAAAATTATTGCCTTGGATTGATGGATTATTGGAAGCAGGAGAACAATTTTTCAAACAAAAAGGAAAACCACTTTATTCCTCGCATATGATTGATCTGTCAGAAGAACCGATTGGGGAAAATATCGAATTGTGTAAGGAATATTTGACCCGGATGAGTAAAATCGGAATGACTTTGGAAATTGAGTTAGGAATCACCGGAGGAGAAGAAGATGGTGTCGATAATACAGATGTTGACAATTCAAAACTATACACCCAACCAGAAGAAGTTGCTTTCGCATATGAGGAGTTGAGTAAGGTTTCTCCGAGATTCATGATTGCAGCTGCCTTTGGGAATGTTCATGGGGTTTATAAGCCAGGAAATGTAAAATTGACTCCCATTATTTTGAAAAATTCTCAAGACTACGTCAGGCATAAGTTTCAAACGCACGCCAATCCAATTGATTTTGTTTTTCATGGTGGATCGGGTTCAAGTTTGGAGGAAATAAGGGAAGCAATTAATTATGGCGTAATTAAAATGAATATTGACACAGACTTACAATTTGCTTTTACGGAGGGAGTTAGAGATTACATGCTCAGTAAAGAAGCTTATTTGCTAACACAGATTGGAAATCCAGAGGGGGAAGATATTCCAAACAAAAAATATTATGATCCGAGAAAATGGTTACGTGAAGGAGAAATTACTTTTAACAACCGTTTGGAACAAAGTTTTTCAGATTTAAATAATATTCAAACTATTAAAGAATGAGTTGGTTCAAGAGAAATAAAGAGGGAATTACAACATCTACGAGCGAAAAGAAGGAAACTCCCGAAGGGCTGTGGGTCAGGTGTTCAAATTGTAAAACTCTGTATACAGCTGATGACCTCAGAAAGCATAATTATGTTTGTGAGCGATGTTCTCACCACGAGCGAATTGGCTCAGAGGAGTATTTTAAAATGATCTTCGATGAAGGGAACTATACTGAACTTGATGCGGTTTTATCGTCTGGAGATCCGCTGAAATTTGAGGATACAAAGAAATATTCAGATAGAATAAAGTCTTCACAAAAGACATCTGGTTTGAAAGATGCTATTCGCTCGGCAAAAGGAAAGTTACAAGGTAGAGATTTTATTGTATCAGCGATGGATTTTGGATTTATTGGTGGTTCAATGGGTTCTGTCATGGGTGAAAAAATTGCAAGAGCAATAGATGAAGCCATGAAAATAAAAGCCCCGTTTATGATTATTTCTAAATCAGGAGGTGCTCGCATGATGGAAGCTGGATATTCCCTTATGCAAATGGCAAAAGTTTCTGGGAAATTAGGGCAATTGGCGGACGCAGGACTTCCGTATATTTCCTACTTAACAGATCCCACAACAGGAGGTGTTACGGCATCCTTTGCTATGCTTGGTGATATCAATATCGCTGAACCTGGCGCCTTGATTGGTTTTGCTGGCCCGCGTGTGGTGAAAGAAACAATTGGGAGAGACCTACCGGACGGATTTCAAACATCAGAATTTTTACTCGAACATGGATTTCTAGATTACATTATTGACAGAACCGAAATTCGAGAAAAGCTAGGTATGTCAATTGAACTTTTCATGTCCTAAATTCACTTTATATTTCAAATAAAATAAGGTACATTTGCTATAACTCTGAGTGATGAAGCATATTCTTATTATTTGTTTTCTCTTTTTATTTTTACCTGCACAAGCCCAAGATACAACATGGGTTCAAACATTCACATTTGACTCAATTACGACACGTCGAGCAAATTTTAATTTCCCTCAAGAATTAAATACCAAACGTTTTGAAAAAGTACTAATGTATTACAAACTAAAATGTAGTCCATTAACAACGTGGGATCAATACAATTGTGGAGAGTGGGATTATTTGACCTATACACGAGTTTTTGATCACACTGGAATTTATGATTCAATACGCAAAGATGGAAATCGTTTTTTGGCAAATTGGGCAAGTCCCGGAACCATAGATTATACGCCAGCACCTAATGTCATTTTTGACACCTATACGCGAATAGAACATGAGAGAACCGCCTCCGGATTAAGCGCATCCCCTTTAAATTCAGGTTCAAGTAGTTCATCGGTAATTTTCAATACGGCAAGCAAAGGTTCACACTTTCAGCAACTATTGACAGCAAATGAATTGATTGCGGCCGGAATCCAAGCAGGAGATATTCAAGGAATGATGTTGGAAATCTTGAATATTGGTTCAAACGGTCAGTTGTTGAGTCCGCGAATTTCGATTAAAGCAACAACAGCGACAACATTAACATCTTTCCAAACTTCCGGATTTTTAGAAGTGTACAACAGAACAAGAAATGCAGGAAATTCACTTGTAATTGGAGCAAACGAATTTTTGTTCTATCAACCTTTTGCGTGGGATGGAATAAGTAATTTAATAATTGAATTTAATTACGCATCTGATGAGCCATCTTCAAACGGTCTGGTCTTTACTACGGAAAATGTAGCTGGAAATCAAGCATTATCCTATCCAGATCGAAATGGGTATTTGAATTTATCGGGAACAAATTTTACAATGACTGAATTGTCCGATTTTACGGTTGGACAGGAGTTAACTGTTGAATTTTGGGCAAAAGGAAATGGAACAGCAGGAACAAACACAACTTTGCTGGAAGCTTTTGATACGCTAAACAATAGAATCCTCAATATTCACATGCCGTGGAGTGATAATAACATCTATTTTGATGCGGGGATTTCCTCTGGATTTGATCGAATTAGTAAGACAATGTCTGCAGCTGAAATGGACAATACATGGAACCATTGGGCCTTTGTGAAAAAGCAAAGCACAGGCGAAATGTTTATTTACAAAAACGGTGCGTTGTGGCATTCGGGGACCAATAAAACACGCAATATTGGTTATATTCATAGATTTGTTATAGGAGCAAATGTTGACCAAGTCTTCAAATGGAAAGGAAAAATCGACGAATTCCGTTTCTACAACTCAGCACTTTCAGCGGCAACCATTCAATCCAATTATTTGAATAAAATCGATGCGACCCATCCAAATTGGAATAATTTACTCGTGTATTACGATTTTGACAATGAAAATTATGCCGTCGATAAATCGGCAAATGATTACCTGCTCATGCCTTCAGAACACAACATGATTCGTTTCGATGAGCCTGCTCTTTGCGGTGTTCAAGCTTCTTCCGAAAAACCGGTAATCTCTCTCCTACAGGGTTTAATGGATTCAATGGCTACAAATGTTTCAGTTTTAGAAAAAAGACTTAAGCCCAGAACAGTAATTTTTGAGCAACAACCTCTTAACAGACATTTTGATATCACGAATGCCTATGTAGGCACTCTTCAAGGAAATACGATAGAGTACGACGAAAATAATCAAATACTGGCACAAGTACCCTTCGTAGCTACAGAACAGCTATTGAATGAGGAAATTTCATACTACAATCCCCCTTTTGAGATTATTAAAGATGTTGAGATTGCGCGGTACATAACTCCATATGGAATTCAATTTGATTTGGGGCCTAATGGGTTTGCGTGGATATACGATGTAACAGATTACCAAGACTATTTACGAAATACCGTTGACCTTGCTGCGCACAACACGCAAGAATTATTGGATTTGAAATTTGCTTTTATTGAGGGAATTCCACCAAGAGATTTACACAAACGGGAGCCAATTTGGTCGGATTTCAGATCCTATGGTTTTGCGAATATGGCCAATAATATTGACCTGCAAGCAAAGAAAATCCATCTGTCCGACACTTCGGATAATTTCAAAATAAAAACAAGAATGTCTGGTCATGGACAAGTGGGAAATATGGCATGTTGTGAATGGGTTCCTAATAATCACCAACTAAAAGTGGATGGCATTTCTCGTTTCAATTGGAATATTTGGGAAGCAACGGATTGTGGTGATAATCCCAATATTGGACAAGGAGGAACCTGGCCTTATGCCCGCGAAGGCTGGTGCCCGGGAGATCAAGTAAAAGAATATGAATTTGAATTAACTCCTTTCGTAATCCCTGGGGATAGTGTAGAATTGGATTATGTGATTAACCAAGTGCCCGCAAATGATCCGGGTCAGGCTGGAGGGAATTACATCGCTGCATTTGATTTGATTTCGTATTCAGCGCCAAATTTTCAAAATGATGCGGCTATTAAAGAAATTTTAAACCCCAACAATTACGAGTATTTCAGCAAATGGAATCCAACGTGTGCCAATCCGAGAGTGGTTTTGAAAAATACAGGAGCTAATCCATTAACATCTTGTAAAATAACGTGCTGGGTGTCCTATGGTAATAATATTTCATATGATTGGACAGGAAATCTTGGATTTTTAGAGGAGGAAATCGTTGAAATTCCAGTTGCAGATTATAATTTTTGGGGTGGTTGGGATGGAAGTAATACGTTCAAAGCAAGGGTTCATGACGTAAATGGAAGTGTAGGAAACGATGAGTATAGCCAAAACAGTATGAAAACTGTTCGCTTTGATTCACCAGAGCGCATTGATGGACCTTTCTTTGTGTGGCTAACAACCAATAACAGGGCAAATGAAAATAAATACCGCTTGCAAGACCATGCGGGGAATGTTATATTCGAGCGAACACAATTAACCAATCAAACACAATACAAAGACACCTTTAATCTGGCACCAGGTTGTTATTCAATTATTATTGAGGACTCAGACAGCGATGGGTTGTCATTTTGGTATTCAGCGCAGGTGGAGGGAGAAACAAACGGATCCATGCGTGTGAGGTTAGTAGGTGGAAGCTACATCGAGTTTTTCCCGGGTGATTTTGGAAACTACCACCGTTACGATTTCTCTGTTGGCTTTACGATGGACGTACCTGAAAATGAGTTGAAACACGAGATTGCCATCTTCCCAAATCCAACAAGCGGAATTACAACCATTGAGGTCAGCGGAGCTGTAAACAACAATGCAATTTTGGAAATTCTTGACCTTACGGGTAGAATTGTTTACTCCGAAAAAATGAATGCTACAGCCAATTTTGCTGAGTCTTTTGTAGATATAACAAACCACAAGTCGGGGACCTATTTAGTTCGTATTTCAACAGGTGGATCGGTTTACTCAAAACCTTTTTTAAAATTCTAGGCTTATGGTTACAAATCTGAGTGAAAATCCTTCTATTTTTAGTCAGTTTATCGCTGAAATAAGAGACGAGTCCATTCAAAAAGATTCGATGCGGTTTCGTCGGAATATGGAGCGAATAGCCGAGGTAATTGGCTATGAATTATCGAAAAAATTGCCCTATTTATCCGTAGAGGTACAAACGCCATTAGGCGTTTCTCCAATCTATCAGTTGAGCGAAAAACCCGTGCTGGCAACAATTTTAAGGGCAGGCTTGGCCATGCATAATGGGCTTCTTAATGTGTTTGATGGATGTGAAAGTGCATTTATTTCTGCATACCGAAAGCACATTACTCCGGAAGAATTTGAGATTTATGTTGAGTATATGGCCGCTCCACAATTAGACAACAAAGTTTGGATAATCAGCGACCCAATGTTAGCCACAGGAAATAGTATGGTTACAGTTTACCAGGCAATGTTGAAGGTGGGAAAACCTAAAAAGGTCTTTATTGCCTCTGCTATCGCAACGCCAGATGCAATAGCGTTAATCGAACGATGTTTACCCATGAATACAGAAATTTTTGTCGGAGCTATAGATAATGAGCTAACAGCTCAGTCGTACATCGTTCCCGGTTTGGGAGATGCTGGTGATTTAGCTTTTGGAGAAAAATTATGAGATGAATTGGACAGGATTTTGGAGTGTATTTTTTGTTGCAACATTTAAATTCAGCGTCGCGCCTTTTGGTGGTTTACCATTCGGCCTTTCTTATTTAGAATCTTTTTTGGCGGCATTTGTCGGGGGATCAGTTAGCTCTTGTTTATTTTATTTTTCGGCGAATTATTTTTTAAAAAAAACGAAGAAGAAGGAAGGGGCAAAAACTCATACAAAAACGAACAAATTGATAGTGAAATTAAAAAGAAATACGGGCAAAATTGGCGTTTGTTTTTGGGCACCATTTTTTTTATCAATACCCGTTGGAAGTATTATAACCGCTAAATTTTATGGTAAATACAAAACTACATTTTTACTCATTTTAATTGGCATGGCTATTAATGCAAGCATCATGACCACTTTGGCCTATGTCGTTTTCAACTAAGCATGTATTTTTTGACTTGGATAGAACCATTTGGGATTTTGATAAAAATTCTGTTGTCGCCCTCAAGCAAATAATTGAAGAAGAAAAAATTCTCCAATTAATCAAAGATTTTGACTCTTTTTATGCCGTTTACAAAGTGGAAAACGCGAAATTATGGGAGGCTTACGGAAAAGGCCAGATTTCAAAGGAAGATTTGAGGTATGCGCGTTTTGAAAATTCGTTGATAAAATTTGCCATCCAAGACAAGCAAATAATTAAGCGTTTTGGTGACGCCTATGTTCAATTGTCGCCGCTCCAAAAACACCTCATTCCTGGTGTTTCCGAAGCCATTCGCGAATTGAAAGAAATTGGATTTCAGCTCCATATTATTACCAATGGTTTTAGGGAGGTACAGGTGGTGAAATTAAAAAATTGCGGATTAGATTCATTTTTTGATGCGGTTATTTGTTCTGAGGAAATTGGTTTCAACAAACCTCATCCAGAAATTTTTCATTACGCGCTAAGTAGAGCAATGACAAAGGCAGAAAATTCCGTAATGATTGGTGACGATTACCATGCCGATATTCACGGTGCAAGCCAAAGCGGAATGAAAGCTATTTTTTTTAATCCAAATGGGCGAAATAGTTACAAATATGAACATGAGATAATCCACATGAAAGAACTTGTTCCAAAAGTTATATCGATTTTTAACTCCTAAGTCAGTTGCTGTCTTAGGCGTTCATAGAGTATCATACCGGTAGCCACACCGACATTTAACGAAGAAACGCCACCCTCCATTGGTATTTTTGCACGAACATCGGCTAAATTCAATAAATCTTGTGTGATACCGTTTTCTTCTGAACCCA
>VGMK01000007.1 GCA_016866375.1 Bacteroidota bacterium | reverse complement strand
ATGGAAAAGTGTTGAAATCCGGGAACCTCGTTTCAAACGGCGCTATTGACTTATCAGATTTAAGTTCTGGTTCGTATTTGTTCAGCACTGTTAACAGCTTAGGGAGTTCAGTAATCCCAGTGATTAAGAGATAATTGAGTTCTAAAAAGAGTATTAAAAAGTCACCTTGCAAGGTGACTTTTTTTTTGTCGTTCAACTTCTTGATCTTTTTATTAATCGATTTTATTTAAATTTAAAATGTGAAATTTTTTTTAATCTTACTATACCTCAATCTTTTATCTTTTGGTGCCAAAGCCCAAACACTTCGCTTAAATGAAAGCAAGGTACTAGCTTCTCACAATAGCTACAAGAAATGCCCGGATCAAAAAGTGATTCGCTTTCTCTCTAAATTTAAAAAAAAACTTGGACCTTCAAACGATCCTATACAATTGGATTATGGCCACAAAACGCTCCCTGAGCAGTTCGATAACTTTAATATCCGCGGGATTGAACTTGATCTTTATTACGACCCGATTGGGGGACACTACAAGAAGCGAAAATTAAATCAATTCTTGTTTGGACTCAAGCAACGGGTAAAAGATCCAAAAATGAGCAAACCGGGTTTTAAAGTGCTACATATTGCGGATGTAGATTATGAAACACACTATTTAACATTTGAAGACGCTCTGCTTGAACTTAGTGCTTGGAGTCAAAAACACCCCTTTCACCATCCGATTTATGTCAACATCGAACCTAAGAGTGTAAGCCCGGGAAACGAATCAAAGTTGCTCCGAAGACTCGGTTTTAAACCATGTGTCCCTTTCAATAAAGACGCTTTTATTCGTATGGAAGAAGAAATTACTCGTATTTTTCTGCGCAATAATCTATTTACTCCTGCTGATCTCAGGGGCAATTATTCGACCATCCGAGACCGTTTAAATGAGGTGGGTTGGCCAACATTGCAGGAATGTCTTGGGAAAATTATTTTCATCTTAGATGGGAAAACACAGCTTTACAAGGATGCTACCAATACTCCACTAATGTTTCATTATGCACTCCCCGAAGATCCTGAAGCAGCATTTATAATAATGAATGACCCTATTGGAAACGAGGAAATAATTCAGCAATTGACATCTACCTACATTGTACGGACGCGTTCTGATGCCGGAACGATTCAATCGCGAAAAAATGATTACAGTATGTTCAATGCTGCACAAAAATCAGGCGCACAAATCATTTCAACAGATTACTACGCCCCAGACTTTCGTTGGAGTACTTTTCAAATCAAACGTTAAACACTAACAGGAAATCGTTGTTTTACTTGTAAGAGTAAGACAAAAACGGTATATTTGCGGCGAAAAAGAGCACTAATTTATAATTAATCTAAATAAAAACAGATGATCACTGTTACAGATACAGCAAAAAAACAAGCCCTGCGCCTGATGGAAGACGAAGGAAAAAAAGGATATTTCATAAGAGTAGGTGTTGACGGAGGCGGTTGTTCGGGATTAATGTATCAATTATCTTTTGATAACCAAGAAAAAGAAGGAGATAAAGCATTTGAAGATAACGGAGTTAAAGTAGTTGTTGACAAAAAAAGCTTCTTGTATTTGGTGGGTACAATTTTGGATTTTTCAGGAGGATTGAATGGTAAGGGCTTTATTTTCAACAATCCCAATGCCGGCAGAACGTGTGGCTGTGGAGAATCTTTTTCATTATAACAAATGGCGAACTACACTGAAAACGAACTTGCAAAAGACCTAGAAAACCAGGAGTATAAATTCGGATTTGTTTCCGACATTGAAACTGAAAAGGTTCCTGTTGGGCTTAATGAGGACATAATTCGCTTGATTTCATCAAAGAAAAGTGAACCTGAGTGGCTCTTAAACTTTCGACTCAATGCGTTTGATAATTGGAAAAAAATGAATGAGCCTGATTGGGCGCATGTCAAGTATGACAAACCAAAATTCCAGGAAATTGCCTATTATGCAGCGCCAAAACAAACTAAAAAATACGAGTCTTGGGAAGATGTTGATCCCGAAATGAAAGCAACCATGACCAAACTTGGTATATCACTCGAAGAGCAACAGCGTTTAACAGGAGTGGCAGTGGACTTCGTTATGGATTCTGTATCAGTTGCCACCTCCTTTAAAGAAAAACTCAAGGAATTAGGGATTATTTTTTGTTCCTTCTCTGATGCTGTTCAGGAACATCCAGAATTGGTTAAAAAATATATGGGAACCGTTGTGCCTCCCACCGATAATTTTTATGCTGCACTAAATTCTGCAGTGTTTACAGACGGATCCTTTTGTTACATACCCAAAGGTGTTCGTTGTCCGATGGAATTATCCACCTATTTCCGTATTAATGCAGGAGGAACAGGGCAATTCGAACGTACTTTAGTTCTCGCAGATGAAGGCTCCTATGTTTCATACTTAGAGGGATGTACTGCGCCTCAGCGAGATGAAAATCAACTGCATGCTGCAGTGGTGGAACTTATTGCATTAGAAAATGCAGAAATTAAATACTCAACCGTACAAAATTGGTACCCAGGCGACAAAAATGGGAAAGGTGGTGTATTTAATTTTGTTACAAAAAGGGGGGTCTGTGAGCGCAATTCCAAGATATCTTGGACACAGGTAGAAACAGGATCCGCTGTAACATGGAAATACCCATCGTGCATTTTAAAAGGAGACCACTCAGTGGGAGAGTTTTACTCTGTTGCAGTCACTAATAATTATCAACAAGCTGATACCGGTACAAAAATGATTCACCTAGGAAAGAACACCAAAAGCACAATAATTTCGAAGGGTATCTCGGCTGGTAAGTCGCAAAATTCGTATCGCGGATTGGTACAAATTCACAAAAATGCCAAACAAGCGCGAAATTTTTCTCAGTGCGACTCTTTATTGATGACAGATGAATGCAGTGCAAATACATTTCCATACATTGAATGTAAAAACCCTAGTTCTAAAATCGAACACGAGGCAACTACTTCCAAAATCGGAGAGGACCAATTATTCTATTGTATGCAAAGAGGAATTAGCGAGGAAAAAGCCATAAGTTTGATTGTAAACGGTTACTGTAAAGAAGTATTAAACCAATTACCCATGGAATTCGCAGTAGAGGCACAAAAATTATTAGCGATTAGTCTAGAGGGAAGCGTCGGGTAAAAAAACACATTGACCATGATTAAAATAGAAAATTTACATGCTTCGATAGAGGGGAAAGAAATTTTAAAAGGATTAAATCTAAACGTTAAGGCAGGTGAAGTCCACGCGATTATGGGACCAAACGGCGCCGGGAAAAGCACACTTGCGAGCATACTGGCTGGGCGCGAGGAATATGAAATTACGGATGGATCTGTAACCTTCAACGACAAAGACCTACTCAGTTTGTCTACTGAGGACAGAGCAAGAGAAGGCTTATTTTTGGCTTTTCAATATCCTGTGGAAATTCCAGGGGTTTCTAATATAAATTTTTTACGAATAGCACTCAACGAAATCCGAGAATACAGAGGAGAAGAGCCTATTTCTGCCAAAGAATTCATGCAGATGGTAAGAGATCGGTCGGCAATTGTAGAACTCGATAGCAAATTGGCGAATCGTTCGATAAATGTAGGGTTTTCAGGTGGCGAAAAAAAAAGAAACGAGATTTTTCAAATGGCCATGCTTGATCCAAAACTAGCTATTCTCGATGAAACGGATTCCGGGCTTGATATTGATGCGCTTCGAGTTGTTGCAAACGGAGTGAATAAGTTAAAGTCCTCAGAAAATGCAAGTATTGTGATAACACATTACCAGCGATTACTTGACTATATAGTTCCCGACTTTGTTCACGTCTTGTATGATGGAAAGATTGTTAAAACAGGCACAAAAGAATTGGCTTTAATATTAGAGGAAAAAGGGTATGACTGGATTAAAGAATCACTTCGTTGTTAATGCTTTGTTCAATGCAACCTTCCAATACCCTTAACGACAACAAACTCAATCAATTACGTAATGGTTTATCAAAAACTGCCATAGCCTTTGATAAAAATGCCCTCGCGGAGCTTGGGGATTATTTGGATAGCGCAAAACTCCCCAGTACCAAGGATGAACCTTGGAAATATACCCGGTTAACCAAATTATCAAATACAACATTTATTGGTTCAAGTCAGCAAAGTTCCCATGTAAGAATTCATAGCAAGGCTTCACAAATTATTTTTGATAACGGTAAATTAGTCTCAAAAGATGCAATTGCAGGATGTGCAGTGTTAACAGAGCTAACTGAAACTGAACTTTCGAAAATAAACATACAGAAAGAGGTATTCGATGCTCTTAATATGGTTTACGCTGAGAATGGCGTATTTATGGAAATTTCAGGCGTTCTCAAGAACCCTATTGAAATTGTACACCTATCGAACGGAAATAAAATCAATAACTTACGTCATATTATTCGGATTAAAGAAAATGCACAAGCGGAAATTTCTATGATTTTTGCATCCGAACAAACAAGTAAAAGTTTCTCGAACATTATTTCTGAAATTCACCTGGAAAATGGATCACACCTTACTCTGAATAAATTACAAATTGAGGAAGGTCAAGACTTTCATATTTCACGAGATAAAATCATTCAAAATCGCAATTCTCATTTGACGTTAAACACATTGACATTAAACGGTCAGTTTGTCAGAAATGAGGTCACAGTTGATGTTATTGGAAGCAACGCTGAAACAAATTTAAACGGAGTATATATCCCGAACAAACAACAATTTGTAGATAATCATACCACCATTGATCACAAAGTGGCGCATTGCCAATCAAATGAATTATACAAAGGCGTACTCTTTGATAGAGCCTCAGGGGTCTTCAATGGAAAAGTTTTTGTAAGAAAAGATGCTCAAAAAATTAGTGCATTTCAATCCAATGCGAACATATTAATGAGTCAAGATGCCACAATTAATTCAAAACCCGAATTAGAGATTTATGCCGATGATGTAAGGTGCTCACATGGATCAACAACTGGGCAATTAGATGAGGAGGCCATTTTCTATTTGCGGTCGCGCGGTCTTTCTGAAATTGCTGCTCGTAAGCTACTTATCACGGCATTTGTAAGCCATGTTTTAGATAAAATTAAATGTTCGGAAGTGTGTGGATTTGTTCGCGACAAATTAAACGAACGATTGGGTTTGTAAAGACGAAGACGCAAATATTAATGCTCATAGAAAAGCGTTGAAATCTTATCCTTTTTGTTGATATCATTTTACAGCTTTTAGTCGCTTGACGAGTCCCCTTTTTTATCTTTGTTTATGCGCAAATTTATTGCCTTTTTCGAGAGGTTTAGGGTCTTTTTATTTTTTGCTTTTTTGCAGATCATTGCATTATCGTTGTACGTTACTTTCCTGTCCTTTCCCAAGTTTCAGTTTTTAACCAGCGCAAATGCTATTTCGGGTCAGCTCTATACCTGGGAACATGACCTCACAAAACATTTCAATTTGTCGGATGAAAACTCAAAATTACAAGATGAAAATATTTCGCTGAGGTCCCAATTACCTCAAAGCTTATTCAAACTGAACACCCAAACGATTAAAATAAATGATTCTGTTTACCGTCAACAATATGAATACCTCCCGGGTGAAGTAATCAATTCAACAGTTACAAAAAGAAATAATTATTTCACCTTAAATATTGGAGAAAAACATGGGGTGAGGATAGGAATGGGTGTTTTTTCTCCCTGTGGCGTTGTTGGAAAAATTCATTCAACAAGCGAACATTACAGCATCGTAAAGTCAGTATTGACTAAAGATATTGATATCGATGTGAGGATTGAGCCTATTGGCTTAACCGGATTGCTAAAGTGGGATGGAAGAAATCCTACACGTGGAAATATCGTAGGCCCTTCAAATGACTTAAAAATTCCTCGAGGATCCAAGGTAATTACGAGCGGAGAATCAGGGATATTCCCAAAGGGGTTGATGGTAGGAACAGTTGATGCTGTTTATGCCATTGAAGGAGAAGCGCTATGGGATATAGTCATAACTTATTCAGAGGAATATCGAACTTTGCAACGGATTTATGTTATAAAAAATCTAATGCTTGAAGAACAACAAGAGATTGAAAAAAGTATTCCAGAAGACAAAGAGGAAGGTAAATGAATAAGGTTTTAAAAATATCGCTCCGTTTTTTCTTGTTTTGGATAATGCAAGTTTTAGTTTTTAATCAACTAGAGTTTGGGTACGGTATCCATATGATGATTTATCCTCTTTTTATCATGTTATTACCTTTTGATATTGGGATTTTCTCTCTTTTATTGCTTGGTTTTGGATTAGGGATATTGATCGATGCCTTTTCTGATACCTTTGGGTTACATGCATCCTCCTTATTGATGATGGCATATTTCCGTCCAATTATCTTTGCGTTTTTTTCGCAACGAGAAGGATACGATCCACTAAAGGAACCCTCACTTTTTGATATGGGGACAAGGTGGTTTGTATTGGTTTATGGATCCCTACTACTTATTCATCATTTTTGGTTTTTTTTAATAGAAATATTCAGAATCAATGAGGTCCTTTGGATTCTTCAAAATACCTTCGTGAGTATTATTTTTTCCTTTTCTGCTAGTATCCTAATTTTAACTTTAATCTCTAAAAAATTTCGTTCTAAATGAATTTCGAAGGCCGCAGGTATGTAATTATTGTCTTTATGCTCCTTGTCGGTTTAATTTACAGTTTTCGATTATTCTACATGCAAGTTGTTGACGATACATGGAAACTTCGTGCACAAGAAATCGCTGAAAAACGAAAAGAGATAATTCCTGCACGAGGTGTTGTTTTTGATCGAAATGGTCAAAAAATCGTTTACAACAGACCCTACTTCAACCTCATGATGGTAGAAGATAAAATCAAAGATTTAGATACTGTCGCCTTTTCAAAACTAATAGGCTGGACTGTGGAGGACGTGCGAAACCGCTTTAAGGAAATTCGCGAGGGAGAAGGCACGTTTTACAATAAATATTCACAAAAACGAACCTCAAATTACCAAAAAGTTAGAGCCTACCCTTTTATCAAGGAACTAACACTTGAAGAAATTTTGAAAATTGCACCTCATTTAGATAATTTTCCGGGGTTTTACGAGGAAGTAACAAGTATGAGAAGTTATCCCTTTAAAGGCGGAGCAAATATATTAGGATATCTTGCGGAAGTTAACGGAGAAGAAATTGAAAAGGATGGCTTTTATCGCCCAGGAAGCAACATTGGTAGAGCCGGATTGGAAAAATACTACGAGAAGGAGTTTAGGGGATTCAAGGGTGTTAAATATGTTGTTACCTCTGCCTTGAACAATGCAATCGAGAGTTATGCTGGAGGGAAATATGACACAACTGCAGTCCAAGCTGCACCACTTACCTTGGGTTTAGATATGTTAATTCAAACATACGGTGAGGAGTTAATGAAAAATAAAAGAGGTTGTATTGTTGCCATTGAACCTTCCTCAGGAGAAATTTTAGCGATGGTGTCCTCGCCTTCATTCGATCCTAATTTACTCGTTGGCAACAGAAATATTAAATTAAATTACCCTAATCTCTTGAAAGATCCAGCGAAACCTTTATTTCCCCGGCCCCTCGCAGCCGAATATCCCCCTGGTTCGATTTTTAAACTCGTGCAATCCCTAATTGGTCTTCAAGAAGGAGTAATAACAATGAATTCAGGTTTTCCTTGTGATAAAAGTATTGTTGGATGCCACGGTCATCCCAATGCTGGAAGCATTCAAGAAGCTGTACAATTTTCCTGCAACCCTTATTATTATGCAGTCGTGCGTAGAATAATACAACAGAATAAAAAATCAAGTTTATTTGAAGACGCAGAAATAGGACTAAATAGATGGAACGAATATATGCAGAGTTTTGGGTTGGGAAAACGATTGGACGCAGATGTATTCGGGGAGCGTCCCGGGTTAATACCCAATAGTGCGTATTACGATAAATGGTATGGTCATCATCGTTGGGCATTTTCAACCATTCGCTCTATCTCCATTGGACAGGGAGAAGTAAAATTAACACCTATCCAAATGGCGAATATTGCAGCCATCATTGCAAATAAGGGTTGGTTTTATACTCCTCATTTTGTGAAATCCATTGGTGACAATGGGCCTTTGAAAAAATTCAAAACCAAACACAACACCATGGTGGAAGCAAAATACTTTGATCCTGTTATTGAAGGTATGCGAAGAGTTGTCAATGAAAACGGCGGTACTGCTCGCATGGCAAGACTCGAGGACATTATAATTTGCGGCAAAACAGGAACTGTTCAAAATCCTCATGGGGAAGATCATTCAGTTTTTATTGCCTTTGCCCCCAAAGAGAAGCCTAAAATTGCCATTGCCGTTTTTGTTGAAAACGCGGGATTTGGGGGTACTTGGGCGGGCCCAATTGCAAGTTTGGTTATCGAAAAATATCTAAAAAGGCGCGTTACAGATATGGCGAAAGAGAAGAGAATATTAGAGGCGGTGCTTCAAGGAGGTGAATGATGAGAAAAGATGATAAACTTTTTGGAGATATAGATTGGCCCTTATTCATTACTTTTTTAATAATGGTTTGTATGGGATTGGCGACTATTTATTCTGTTGCCTTCACCCAAGAACATCCATCGTTATTTGACATTGAAAAACAATACGGAAAGCAAATTATTTGGATATCCGTATCGCTGTTTTTAGGGTTAATAATATTTTTAATTGATTCGGATATTTTCCGAAAATATGCCTTCCCCATTTATTTATTCACATTGTTCTTATTGATTCTTGTATTGTTTATGCCTCCAATCAACGGCGCCCGTGCATGGATTGGGGTTGCCAATCTGGGTATTCAACCCGCAGAATTTGCCAAGATTTCATCTGCACTACTATTGGCAAGATATATCAGCGAATTAAACATTAAACAATTAACCACTTCCAATGTGATGTTTGCCATCCTCATCCTGTTGGGTCCTATGATTCTAATTTTACTTCAGCCAGATGCCGGAACTTTCATTGTTTTTACTTCATTTTTATTCGTGATGTACCGTGAAGGACTAACTTTTGACCCAATAATTTTAAAATTCATCAATACTTACCCTCGTTTTAAGTTTAAACAAACTTGGGTAGGAACTCACTTTATCCCTATTTTATTCGTAATAATTTTCATCAGTATTGTAACACTTTTACTATCTAACTTGTCTTTAAAATTGTGGTTCTCTGAAAAGTCTATAAACGGATCCATGGGTGTTATTCTATTTTTAGCAATTATATCCGTTATCGCTATTCTTTTTATTCAACAATTTGGTAATAAGAGAGAAAAGGGTAGAATGATGCTCATAATACTATTAGGTTTTAGTTTATTAGGAGGCTTATCTTTTAGCGTTGGAAAGGCTTTTAATAGCTTAGCTCCCCACCAAAGGGATCGTATTGAATTATTTCTGGGGCTGAAGGAAGATCCGAACGGTAAGGATTACAATAGAAATAGGGCTATGTCTGCCGTAGGATCAGGGGGCTGGGCAGGAAAAGGATATAAAAATGCATCCGTATCGAGTGTGGAATCAAACCATGTTCCAGAGTCAGAAACAGATTTCATTTTTTGTCCGTTTGCTGAAGAGTGGGGCTTTTTGGGTGTAATTCTGCTAATAACCCTATACGTATTTATGCTAATTCGAATTGTATTTATTGCAGAAAGACAACGGTCAGCATTCAATAGAATTTATGCCTACTCTGTTGCTATGATCCTTTTTTATCACTTTGCAATTAACATAGGTATGAATATTGGTTTTGCACCTGTGATTGGAATACCCTTACCATTTTTTAGTTATGGGGGGTCCTCAATTATGTCTTTTTCCGTGATGATGTTCATTCTTTTGAAACTCGACAGCCAACGTAAAGACGTATTGAGATAATTATTAATTTTAACTCTATGAAAAAAGCTAAAGCGTCTCATGAATTAACTAAAAAGGAAAAAATATATTTTACTTCTATTTTTTGGCTTATTTCGCTTTCGCTTTTTTTATTTGCTAGCGGGCTGATATTATTTCAACCCGAGGATGATTTGCCTCCTGTATCGATGCTAGATAACCCTCCTGAGTTACAAGCATCGTTGGTTTTAGCAAAACTCCCGGGAGGAAAAGACACGATAATTGGGCAGTTTTGGAAAGTCAACCGAACCAGTGTTAAATATAAAGAAATTTCTCCTTACGTCCTTGATGCGCTCATTGCAACAGAAGACGAGCGATTCCTCAAACACTCAGGAGTAGACTTTCGAGCATTGCTCAGAGCGTTAACTGGATTTGGTTCCTCGGGCGGCGCATCAACAATTACTCAACAATTAGCGAAGCAATTATTTACTCTTCAAAAACGCCAAAATAGTAAGGTGACGAATTCGAATAAGGGCATACTAAAATCCATCGGACTGGGTCGACTTGATGAAAAAGCAGAAGAACATATTATCGCAGTAAGATTAGAAGAGCGCTATACAAAGGAAGAAATTATAACCATGTACCTCAATCAATTTGACTTCCTTCACAATGCTGTCGGCATCAAAAATGCCTCCAAAATATACTTTGGAAAAGAACCAATAGCCCTTACCAAAGAAGAGGCAGCAACTTTAGTTGGAATGTGTAAAAACCCAACACTTTATAACCCATATTCTTTTAAAATTAAAGATTACCGGATAGAAATCGCCCACAAATCTGGAAAGAAAACTTCACGTGTTACAGATCAAGAAGTGGTTGCTGCAAGGGCCAAAGACTCTCTACGTTGTCTTGAAAGAAGAAACCAAGTTCTCTTCCAATGGTATCGTAACTCTAGTGAAGGAAATGAGGCCATTCAGAACCCTCTTTCCAAAGAAGAATATGAAAAATTAACAAAAAAGTCTTTAGTTACAACTTATACTCCACTCGATCACAAAGAAGGAATGGCACCTTACTTTAGAGAATCTTTAAGGATAGAAGTAGAGGAACTCCTCGCAACTCAAAATGAAAACGGTGGATATAAATACATTCGTGAAGACGGTCAGCCGTATAATATTTATACCGACGGTTTAAAAATTTATACTACGCTTGATATTAACTTACAGCTCCACGCCGAATATGCTGTAGAAAAACACCTTAAAGAACAACTACAGGAAAAGTTCGACCAAAATAACAGAGGTTTAAAAAATTACCCATTTTCAAACAAAGTAGGTTCTAGTACAGTAAAAACAATTTTAGCATCAGCTAAACAAAATACAAATCGATACAGGGAGCTTCGTAAGTTAGGGTATTCTGAAAGTGAAATCGAGGAAAATTTTAATACTCCAACCAAAATGCGTGTGTTTACATGGGACGGAGAAAAAGACACCACCATGTCTCCCAACGATTCGATTAAATATTACAAAGCATTTTTACACGCAGGCCTTGTTTCTATGGACCCAAGAACAGGTTTTGTTCGTGCTTGGGTTGGGGGAACAAATTATAAACATTTTGCATATGATCATGTTCGACAAGGCAAAAGACAAGTGGGTTCTACTATTAAACCCTTCGTTTATGCAGCGGCCCTATCAATGAAAGTGGTTAACCCATGTTCAACATTTTCACCAGATGAGTATTGTATAGACCTAGTTGATCCTCAAAATAGAGTGGTTGGAAAATATTGTCCCGAAGGATCGCCTGCTGCGAATATGAGAAGTGGGTTGGCAATGTCATCAAACCCCACAACTGTCGCTGTAATGAAAAGAATGGGCGTTTTCAACCCCATCGCAAAAACCGGCGGACCTTATCAAATTGAAAAATTATTGAAAACAACTGAAATCGAACTACACCCAAACGATGTGGTTCCATCCATGTGTTTGGGAAGTATGGACCTCTCCTTGTATGAATTAGTTGCAGCACAGTGTATTTTTCCAAATAATGGTATTTATGTTCGACCAACAACAATTGAACGGATAACCGATCGCAACGGCAAAGTAATTTACGAGGCTACTGAACACAGAGAGCAAGCCTTAAATTCCTCTGTAGCATATGAAATATTAAAAATGATGAAAGGCGTCGTGGAGGGAGGAACTGGATCTAGCTTACGCGGAGGGAATGCTTGGGGTGGAATTTACGCCCCCACGGCAGGGAAAACCGGAACGACCCAAAATAACTCAGATGGGTGGTTTATAGGCATCACTCCTGAGCTTGTGACTGGTGTTTGGGTGGGGGCTGAAGACCGTTCCGTTCGATTTAAGGACATGACTTGGGGACAAGGTGGGCGCATGGCACTTCCCATTTATGGTTATTACATGCAAAAAGCATATAAAGACCCAGTTGTTGGGCTGTCTACCCGAGATTTTACGCCACCACCTGATTACGACCCAGATACTTATTCATGTAACCAAGAATTTGTTGAAGAGGCTGTGGATGATTCAGAAATTCCCTTTCAATAATGAATAAAGTAGTTGCTTCAGTTGATAAAGCACTTATTGGCATTAAGGATGGAATGACCCTAATGATCGGTGGCTTTGGATTGTGTGGAATCCCTGAAAATTCAATCGCGCAATTGGTAAAGATGGGCATAAAAAATATCACCTGTATCAGTAACAATGCAGGTGTTGATGATTTTGGTCTCGGACTCCTCTTAAAAACAAAGCAAATAAAAAAAATGATCTCCAGTTACGTAGGAGAAAATGATGAATTCGAACGGCAAATGTTATCTGGCGAATTGGAAGTGGAACTCATTCCACAAGGCAGTTTGGCAGAGCGTTGCAGAGCAGGAGGGGCCGGTATTCCTGCATTTTTCACCCCTGCAGGTTACGGTACGGAAGTGGCTTTAGGAAAGGAGGTTCGAGTATTTAATGGGAAACCACATGTTTTAGAGACGGCTCTGACAGCAGATTTTGCCATCGTAAAAGCATGGAAAGGAGACACTGAGGGCAACTTAATTTTTAAGGCAACCGCACGAAATTTCAATCCAATGATGGCAATGGCCGGCAAAATTACCATTGCCGAAGTTGAAGAATTGGTGCCGGCTGGTACATTGCATCCAGATCAAATTCATACCCCAGGAATATTTGTGCAACGCATATTTCAAGGGATACAATTTGAAAAAAGGATTGAACAACGCACAGTACGTACAAAAAATTAAAGTCATGGCATTGGACAAAATAGGTATTGCAAAGAGAATTGCACAAGAGCTTCAGGATGGATGGTACGTTAACCTTGGCATTGGAATCCCCACACTCGTTGCCAATTACATCCCACATGGAATTGAAGTGGAATTTCAATCTGAAAATGGAGTGCTTGGCATGGGTCCATTTCCCTTTGACGGAGATGAGGATGCAGATTTAATCAATGCAGGTAAACAAACCATAACAGTTCGTCCTGGCGCTGCTTTTTTTGACTCCGCAACCTCATTTGCTATGATTCGTGGACAACACGTACAATTAACAGTTTTGGGGGCCATGGAGGTTTCCCAAAATGGCGATATCGCAAACTGGAAAATTCCGGGTAAAATGGTTAAAGGTATGGGGGGAGCCATGGATTTAGTAGCTTCCGCTGATAATATTATTGTGGCGATGATGCACAGCAATAAAGCAGGAGAGTCAAAAATTCTGAAAAATTGCACCTTGCCATTAACCGGAGTGGGCTGTGTTAAAAAGGTCGTAACAGAATTAGCCGTTTTAGAAATTAAAGACAATAAATTTCATCTCCTCGAACGTGCACCAAGTGTAAGTGTGGAGGAAATAATTGCTAAAACAGAAGGTGATTTAGTTGTTCCTCGGAAGGTTCCTGAAATGGTACTTTAATCAATGAAAAAACTCTATACAATTGCGCTCAGGGCCGCTGTTGCGGGCAGTAAAGAAATAAGCAAGGTATACCAAGAAGATTTCGAAACGATCATAAAAGAAGACGGATCCCCTCTTACCAAAGCTGACCTGGCTTCTTCTTTGGCAATACATAACATATTAGATCCTTTGGGAATTCCCGTAACGGGAGAAGAATCAACACACCTGCCTTACGAAATAAGAAAGTTGTGGAAAGAGTCTTGGTGTATTGATCCACTTGATGGCACCAAAGAGTTCATCCGAAGAAACGATGAATTTGCGGTTAACATTGCTCATATTATAGAAGGAAATGCTGTATTCGGGATTATTGCTTCCCCAGTACAAGAAAAAATTTTGTTCGGAGGTAAAAACGAAGGAGTTTTCATCTCCTCTTTCGACAATATCGAAGATCCAACCAAGTGGCAAAGCATACCTAGCGAAGAACGTATCGGATCTACCTTGAAATTAATAGGTTCGCGACGTCATGGTACCGGACCCTTAAATTATTTAATTGAAACACTTGAGCCTTCCTTCAAAGAAATCACCTTTGCATTGAAAGGTTCTTCATTAAAATTCTACGACTTAGCATTAGGGGATGCACATATTTACCCCCGTTTTGCCCCAACCATGGAGTGGGATATTGCCGCAGGACAAGCCATCATCGAAGCTTTAGGGGGAGAAGTGCTCGATTATATGCAAAAAACACCGCTAGTTTACAATAAAGAAAACCTTTTAAACCCTTATTTCGTAGTACGTTGCAAAGCCTTACGCATGGCCATGGCATGAAAAGACTACTATTAGGACTATTTATTCTCCCTAGTTGGCTTGAAGCCCAACAAGGATTGATTCCATCTTCCACCTATTATAGAGATAGGCTTTTAGATAATCAATGTCTTATTCCGTCAATTGACAGCACAATGGAATCAGTATCCTTCGTGGGAAGTAGCTTTCTGCCGGAAATCGAAAAGGCATATGACCTTCACCAAAGGATAGGAGACCAGAGTAATTCGGGTTCTAAATTTACAGAAAGGCTTTTAAAAAAACACATCGTTGAAGTTGATTCTAGAGATGCTAAAGTTTTTATTTCACCTGTAGGTGAATTTTCTGTAGGGAAAGAAATGGGAGATACTTCAGGAAATTACTTATATAAAAATACCAGAGGAATTCAAATACAAGCAGACTTATTTAAAAATTTCTCTTTTCAAACGGCTCTTTACGAAAATCAAGCACGTTTCAGTAGCTTCGAAAGAGACTTCATCGATGCCTATGGCGAGTATTATACCTCTACAACCGGGTATAATCAACAGAACGGAGTGGTTCCGGGTGCCGCCAGAACAAAACCCTTTAAAACATATGGATACGATTATGCTTTTGCTGTTGGTCACTTTGTGTATTCTCCTTTCAAAACCTTTAGTGTTGTCGCAGGAAATAACCAACAATTTATTGGTTCAGGATACCGATCGCTACTTTATGGAAATCACCATGTCGGCACTCCATATTTCAGAACCAAATTTACTTTCTTGAAAAAATGGGAGTGGAATTTCTATCGAACCAGGTCTATCAATCTTGTTCGTAAAAAAACATACACAACAGTCGAAGGCTATTACCAACCTAAAATCGTTGGAGTCAATCATGTTACGTGGCGACCTCATCAAAAATTATCCGTTCACTTTTCAGAAAGCACGGTATGGAAAATGGGGGATTCTTTAGCAACAAAAGCTGCTCATCCCATGGTGTTTAGTCCCTTACCATTTTCTTCAAGAATTGCATCAAACGAGGCGGTTTATTCTTTCTATGGCTTATCCTTTGATTGGTTGGTCACAAAAACTTTTAGGACTTACGGACAATTTGTAACACCCATAAATTCATCATTTGCGGGACAAATTGGCATTAGATTCAATCCCAAAATCCCCATTCGAACCTTGCTTCAATTGGAGTACAACTTCGTTTCAAAGGATATGTATGAGGGTACGAGCGGCTTAACAAATTATTCAAATTACAATCTGCCTATTGCACACATCATGGGAAATAGATTTCAAGAGTTCTTGTGTAGGGTTCACGGGGAATACCATCGCATTTATTTAGGGGTAAATACTCATTTGTTTTTACTCTCAGATCATAGTCTACACCAGTTGCAGGCCGTTCAACTTCAAAATTCAACAAACAGTGGCTTGTTAAACAATACTAAACTTGAGATTGGATACCGTTTTAATCAAAAACTCAATATCAACATTTATGGACAATGCGTACTGCGAAAAGAGTGGTGGGAACAAGGAAAAAATACACTTTTATTTCAGGTTGGCATAAGAACCGGATTAATAGATAATGTCAATGATTTTTAGATTCTTTATTTTTCTTTTAATTCCATGTTTCACTTGTTTTGGCCAAGGCCGAATTAATTATTTGATTGAAGAATTACCAACTGATTCTACGGTGAAATTAAGTTATACAAATCACTCGAGTATTTTACCGCAAGTAGATCGTAATACGCCATTTTCACCGTGTCTCGGTGCCACATTTTCTGCTGACAATCTTATTTCATATGATAAATATTTTCCTTCTGCCACGTATGCACGTGTGGGACTTGGAATTCAAACCGATTTGTCAATCTCGCCAAAATGGTATGCACGCGTGGGATATAATTTTTCAACAATCAACAACGACACAAATTTTCTGGATACCCGCTCATTTTTCTACTCAAGAAATAACAGTCAGATTATTGGTTCACACAACCTGTTGGGTAGAGTATCGTATACCCCGAACCACATTTTTAACTTTCAAGGAGGTCTAGATAGAAACTTTATCGGAGAAGGGAACAGGTCATTGTTTTTAAGTGATTACGGGAAACCTTACCCTTTTGCTCAAATGAGTGCACGCTTTTGGCATGTAGAGTACCTCGTGATGTATCAATTTTTTAAAGAACAGTTGCAAGAAAATTGGCATAATAAATTTGGGGCAACACATTACCTGAGTTGGAATGTAACAAAATGGTTAAATCTTGGAATTTTTGAAACCGTTGTTTTTCAGCCAAAAGACACGTTATTGAACCGAGGTTATGAATTAGAGTACCTGAATCCTGTAATTTTTTTCCGGCCGCAAGAATATGCGATTGGCTCATCCGACAATGTGTTACTAGGGGCCTCATTTTCTGCTAAATGGAAGGGACATACTGCATACGGTCAACTTACTGTGGATGAATTTCTTTTATCTGAGATTAAAGAGAAATCCGGATGGTGGGCCAATAAGTATGGGGCTCAACTTGGAATTAAAGGAAGATTTAAAATCAACAAGGAAAATTTCTTCTACCGCGTTGAGGGAAATGCTGTTCGCCCATATACCTATGCGCATTTGAACGCCTTGCAGAACTATGCGCATGCGGGATCGACCCTTTCTCATCCTTACGGAGGAAATTTTGCCGAAATTTTGGGAGAATTAAAGTGGCAAAGGAAGAGATGGCTCATTAAAAGCTTTTTCTCTTATGGAATTCAAGGATTTGATAAAGATGGTAAAAGTTACGGCGGAGATGTTTATCAACCCTATACCAATAGGCCTTATGATTACGGCCATAAGATAGGCCAGGGAGAAAAAAATAATTTTTTGAGAAGTCAAAATTTCATCGGTTATCAACTTTACCAGACGTACCAGCTGTTCGCAGAAATTAATTTCCGATACGACTCTGCCTATCAGCGTTTTTCATTTTTCCCATCGATCGGTTTCAGAAGTAATTTATGGAATGACTATCGGAATTATTAAAAAAAAAGGGGGATGACCACAGCCCCCCCCTCTTTTCACCTTATATGATGAATTAACTCAACCCGATGATATTCCGAATTTCAATTTCGGTTTTGCTTCGTTTGACTCCGGCAGGATTTAAATACGTCCTGTTCACGATACGTCCGTGAATGGCTACTTTTTTCCCTTTTTGTGCATAATGTTCCACGAATTCTGCCAGATTTCCCCATGCAAAAACGTTATGCCATTGCGTGGTTTCCCTGTATTTTCCGTCGTTTTTACGTTCTGTTTTCTGCGTAGAAAGTTTGAAACGCGCCACAGATCTTCCATTATCAAATTTTGTATATTGAGCATCGGTTCCAATTTTACCGATTAAAGTGATGTAATTTTTTAATGTATTCATTTTTATAATTTCTATGGATAAAAAAAGGCGGAGGGATTTCCTCCGCCGTTCGCTTACAGGAGGATTAAGTCGTTAACCTCGACTTCAGAAACAAATTTTCGTTCCCCATTCAATTTGTAGAAACGACTCACCAATTTGCCTTCCACCGCAACTTCATGGCCGACTTCTGCCAGTTCTTCCAACACTTGTACCCACTTTCCCCAAGCAGTCAAGACATGCCAATTTCTCCTCGCTTTGGTGTTGCCCTCTGCATCCAGGTAGAATTCCTTGGTCGCTACTGTAAACTTTGCTATTTTTTTTCCATTCGAAAGCTCCATGATTTTTGGTGTGGAGCTCACCTTTCCTATTAAATTAACGTGATTCATTTGTTTTGATTCTAATAAATTGTTTGTATTTGTCATGTGAAATAATTTGAAAATAAATGAATAGCCTATGCTGCCTTTTTTGTGTTGATTACTAAAAATTCAGTCGCTTCAATAATGGTAGAAAATCTCTTCTCTCCGGACTTGTTTTCATAGGACTGATTGACTAAACGTCCCTCCAATATGATCTCATTGCCTTTGTCTAATATGCGTTTAACTCGCTCGGCAATTTTGCCCCAGGCATTAATGGTGTGCCATTGTGTGACATCTTGCCATTCTCCCCCTTTGTCCTTGTAGCGTTCATTTGTTGCTACGGTAAAACGCGCTAGCGTTCTGCCTGAATCGAAGGTTACTACTTCCGGCTGCGCTCCTAGCCTGCCGATCAACGTCACTTTGTTTTTAAGTGCATTCATGTTTGAAAAAATTTAAAAAAGTTTGTAAAAAATTCAACATTTCGATCTCGTTATCGATTTGTTTCGGCAAAGTTGCAGTAACGAAAAAACGATATTCGGTTTTTACTTGTTTACATTCGTTTGTTACACATATATATTCGTTTACACTTGTATTGATTATTGATTATCAACACAATAAAGTTTTATTTTTCTCAGATTCGCTCCTTAACTTATTGTGCTAATACCAGGACGATTTTATTATTCATTGTTAATTTTCCGATGAAACAATTGAATACGTCAGAATTGAAAATAAATTGAGATAATTGCTTATTTTTGCTTTGCAAAAAACTTAGAATGAAAATATTGGTATGTATAAGTAAATCTCCGGACACGACGTCAAAAATTGCATTTACCGAAGCAAATACGAAATTTGATGAAAACGGGATTCAATACATTGTTAATCCTTATGACGAATGGTACGCTCTGGTGAGGGCCCTGGAAATTAAAGAGGCAAATGGCGGTCAAGTGACAATTGTAACTGTCGGAGCTGCTGCGGATGAGCCAATTATAAGAAAAGCATTGGCAATTGGCGCAGATGAGGCGGTAAGAATTGATGCAGATCCAAAAGATGCCCATTACACTGCAATGCAAATTGCTGAGTATGTCAAAAATAACCCTTTTGATTTAATTCTAACAGGGAAAGAAACTATTAATTACAACGGGTCACAAGTGGGGGGAATGATTTCAGAAGCACTCGATTTGCCTTATGTTTCTATTGCCACTAAATTAGATATCAACGGAAATATTTTGACCTTAGAAAGAGAAATTATTGGCGGTATTCAAGTTGTAGAAGTTTCGCTACCAGCAGTGATTTCGTGCGCAAAAGGAATGGCAGAGCAAAGAATTCCAAACATGAGAGGAATAATGGCTGCTAGAACTAAACCACTCCAAATCATCAGTCCAATCGCTATTGAAGATTTAACAAAATTCTCCTCTTATGAAATGCCCAACGCAAAGTCTAGTGTTAAGTTGATTGCCCCGGAAAATATGGATGAACTCGTGAACCTTCTTCACAACGAAGCAAAAGTTATTTAACCTCATAAATTGCATACATGATATTAGTATACATTAACTCAAGCAATGGGATTTCAAAGGCCTCGTTTGAGACCGTAACTTACGGTAAAAAGCTAGGAGAGGTAGTAGTAATCACTAATGGCAACGCCTCTAGCAATTCTCTCAATACACTTGGCGAATATGGAGCAAGTAAAGTTTTAGTAGACAGAAGCGTGGATGGGGAAGATGCCCAACAGCTAACTAAACTTGTGGCATGGGCAGCGCAAGAAATTGGTGCGCATACAGTGATTTTTTCTCACGACTTAACGGGTAAAGCTGTTGCCCCCAGATTATCGGTACGTTGGAAAGCTGGTCTAGTATCAGGTGCAATAGCCTTGCCCGATGGATCCGGGGCCATTAGTGTGAATGTTTTTTCCGGGAAAGCAATTGGTAAAGTACAAGTACAGTCGTCAAATAAAATAATATCCTTATTACCCAACAGTATACAACCAGAAAAAACCGGTTCTCCGTGTACAGTAAATGAAATCACAGCAAATATCGGTTCGGGAAAAATTAGAGTTATTTCAACAAAAAAACCAGAGGGTGAAATTCCTCTCCCAGAAGCCGAATTGGTTGTCTCTGCGGGAAGAGGACTTAAAGGTCCTGAAAATTGGGGGATAGTTGAAGACTTGGCAAAATCCATTAATGCCGCGACCGCGTGTTCGCGTCCTGTTGCAGATATTGGCTGGAGACCGCATCACGAACACGTTGGACAAACAGGCGTGGCCATTCGACCCAACTTATATATTGCTATAGGCATCTCAGGTGCTATTCAACATCTTGCAGGGGTTAATGGCTCAAAGGTAATTGTCGTAATCAATACGGATCCTGAAGCCCCCTTCTTTAAAGCCGCTGACTACGGTGTGATTGGCGATGCATTTGAGGTTGTTCCCAGACTAACTGCAGCCATTAAAAAATTTAGAGCGAACTAGCATTAAAAAGAAAAAAATGCAAAAAATTCGCCTCGAAATAACAAAAATAGAATACAGCCAAACCCAAACTGGCTCATACGTTCTAACCCTATCTGAGACCTCGGGAAAGAGAAAGTTGCCAATAGTAATCGGGGGTTTTGAGGCACAGGCCATTGCCGTTGAACTCGAAAAAATGGTGCCCAACAGACCTTTAACCCACGACCTGATTAAAATGTTGTGCAAATCTTACAGCGTCGCCGTAAAAGAAATATTAATTTACAAATTTTTTGAAGGTATCTTTTACGCGAAAATCATATGTGAGAAAGATGGTGTCTTAACAGAAATTGATTCTCGAACATCGGATGCTATCGCAGTTGGAGTAAGATTTAACGCTCCCATTTTTGCGTTAAAAGAGGTGGTAGAAGAGGCTGGAGGTGAGGAGGATGATTCTGAAGATTTCTCCGATGACGTTGATCTCACTGAAACCGAAGACACCCCTCACGAAATGGAACACCTAAACAAAGAGGATCTACAAAGTATGCTAAATGAAGCCATAGTGAACGAAGATTATGAGCTAGCCTCCAAAATTCGTGACGCTTTAAAAAATAGAGATTGAAACATTTCAAAGCACGGCTTATCTTAATGAGTTTCCTCCAATTCTATGTGTGGGGGGCCTGGCTTATCACAATGGCAAATTATTGGTTCGGAAATTCAATTGGTAATGTCGCTGAATTTGGTCTAGTTTTCGGTACAATGGGGATAGCATCCATATTTATGCCTACGCTTATGGGTTTTGTTGCTGATCGATGGATAAACGCAGAACGCGTATACGGTGTATTACACATTTTATATGCCGGAGCACTCTTCTACCTACCACAAGTCAATAATCCAAATGATTTTTTTCTAGTTATGTTGATTGCCATGATTTTTTACATGCCAACTATTGCCCTCGCAAACTCGATTTCTTATTCCATACTAGAAAGTAATGGAGGAGATGTTGTAAAAGATTACCCTCCCATTAGAGTTTGGGGAACCATAGGTTTTATTGTTGCCATGTGGGTTACAAACCTGACTGGAAATAAAGCCAGCGAAAATCAATTTTACCTAGCGGGAATTATTGCAGTTGCCCTTGGAATTTATGCTTTTACCTTACCACCGAGTATTCCTCAAAAAAATAAACAAAAGGATAGCTCTATTTTTCAAACCTTGGGCCTCGATGCCTTCAAGTTGTTTGCTAATTATAAAATGGCCTTATTTTTTGTGTTTTCCATGTTTTTGGGGGGTGCGTTACAATTAACAAATGCTTACGGAGATGTATTCCTATCCGATTTTGAACACTTTCCGAAATATGCAGATTCATTGGTCGTAAAATACTCCACCATTATCATGTCCATATCTCAAATTTCCGAGACCCTGTTCATCCTTGCCATCCCCTTTTTCCTGAGAAGATTTGGCATAAAAACCGTAATGCTTTTTAGCATGTTGGCCTGGGTTTTACGCTTTGGAACCTTGGCTTACGGTAATCCAAATGAGGGATTGATGTTGATCATTTTTTCGTGTGTTGTTTACGGTATGGCCTTCGATTTTTTCAATATCTCGGGTTCACTTTTTGTTGAAACCAATACTAAACCTTCCATTCGCTCTTCAGCACAAGGTTTATTCATGATGATGACGAATGGATTTGGGGCAATTATTGGCAGTAATGTAGCAGGATGGGCAATAGATCGATACTTTATGTTAAAATTTACTGCACTTTCGGATGTCGCGGCCTATCTTGAAACAAATGAAGACAATGCAGTGCTTCAAACACTTTTGAAAAAAAACGAAATAGTGGCTGAAGGGGATATTTTAAGCAAAGAGCTCATAATGAAAGATTGGCCCTCTATCTGGTTATCTTTTGCAGCATACGCTTTAGCTGTGGCTATTTTATTTTGGCTTTTATTCAAACATAAACACGACCCAACTCAAAAACTTGAGATCAAGCACTAAGCCTCTAACTTGTAAATTTGTACCCTACACCGCGTATAGAATGAAAATGCTGGGGAATTTTTGGGTTTACCTCAAATAACTTTCTAAATGTGAGTATGAAATTATCAATCGTTCGAGACGTTGGAAATTGATCAGTTCCCCAAACTTTATCCAGTATTTCATCTCTTGATATAACTCTCCCCTCGTTTTTCACAAAAAAATCAAGAAGTAACATTTCCTTTTTTGAGAACTCATAAATTATTCCCTCCTCAGAACATTTCACTACAAAAGACTTAAAATCAATTATTTTGTCTTCAATTTTAAATTCTGGGTACTCTAAAGTTGACTTTGCCTGCGTTAAAACACTTACACGTAAAAGTAACTCTTCCAAATCAAAAGGTTTAGCCAAATAATCGTTAGCCCCCAATTTTAAACCTTGAATTTTATCTTGCGTAGTGCCTTTGGCAGACAAGAATAAAACAGGTATATTACTTTTTTTTCTAATCAATTCGCATAACATAAACCCACTTATTTCTGGCAGCATAACATCCAGAATGATTAAATCGTATAACATATACTCTTCGAAATGGCTTGCTGCTTTTTTACCATTTTTAAAGCACACTACTTTAAACCCTTCTAATTCGAGATTCAGTTTGATTAGATTAACCAAATTTTCCTCATCCTCAACCAAACAAATTGTCCCCATACCTTCTTATATTCGCTAGATAATTTATCTTTGTGAAGATAACGAAAAGCCATGAACAAATTGCTACTTAATTTAAGTGTTTTACTGTTAGTGTTAACCACTGCTTACGCACAACAATTAGCTCCTGTCATTGATAAATTCGAAGTTAGCTCCTCAATGGATGTGGAAAGCTTAGTTGCACCCAATGTAGACAATCTTCTGCTTGAAGATCAAATTCGCGACGAACAAGGATTGCTGTATAGAATTGGAGTGGCACTCCCCACCGATATTAAAACCACTAATTCAGGGACATGGAGTATTTTGCCAAACGGAGATAAACAATGGCAATTACGAGTAAAATCCGAAGGGGCAGAGGCACTTAGTTTTTTATTTGAAACTTTTAAATTGTATGGGGGTTCTACACTTACCATTCGCGATTTGAAAGGAAAGTTGGTTCACAAGCCAATGTCCGCTGTTGATGTACAAAACCACGAACGCCAGCATGCGGCATTATGCTTCGGAGATGATCTTATTCTGACCCTTCACGAACCGAAAGATGTGCCAGCTTCCGAGATTTGGATAGATCGCGTAATGTACAATTATCGCTCTACAGGAAATCCAAGAATCCAAAAAATTAACGAATCCGCATCTTGTGAGGTCAATGTAAATTGTTCTCCTGTCGGAGATGTATGGCAAGACGAAAAAAAGGGAGTCGCCAGAATTCTTGTTGTTGAAGGAAATTTTACAGGATGGTGCACAGGATCTTTAATTAATAATACAGCACAGAACTGCAAGCCTTATTTTTTAACTGCTTTGCATTGTGGCGTAGCCTCAACAACGCAAAACCTCACTCAATGGAAATTTTATTTTCGCTATGAATCCCCAAATTGTACAAACCCATCAACTGCGGGAACTTTAGACGACTATTTTATAACAGGTTGTTTTAAAATAGCTGACTCCAATGATGGAGGGGGTGATTCAGGATCAGACTTCTTATTGGTTCAATTGGGAACGGCGGCAAATGAAACAAATACGGTAAATACACTGAAAACGGCAAACTTTAATGCCTACTGGAATGGATGGAACGCAAATAATACGGTTAGTTCTGGTGGTGCTGGGATCCATCATCCCGCAGGAGACATTAAGAAAATATCCACATTTACAGGAAATACTACGTCTACCGGATGGAATGGAAATGGATTACAATCTCATTGGCGATTATCTTGGACTTCAAATGCAAATGGTTGGGGAATAACAGAAGGGGGGTCTTCAGGATCACCTTTGTTTAATAATAGTCAAGGGTATATCGTCGGTACTTTAACAGGTGGAGGTTCATTTTGTAATGCCCAATCATCCCCAGATTATTACGGCAAAATGTCGTACCATTGGACATCTAATGGAACTGCAACTAATCGACAATTAAAGCCTTGGTTAGACCCTACTAATTCTGGTGTTCTTGTTTTGGCGGGATCCAGTAATCCCTGCACACCTACAACCCCTGTTGCACCAGTCGCTAATTTTGTTGCCAATCAAACAAATGTTACGCCGGCAACAACTGTTTCGTTTACGGATCAGTCCACTGGAATCCCAACCTCATGGGCATGGTCAATTTCACCGACCACAGGATGGGCTTTTGCAGGAGGAACAAACGCGTCTTCTCAAAATCCACAAGTTACTTTTAATACCGCAGGACAATATTCCATTACTTTAACCGCTACAAATGCTCAAGGATCAGATGCTGAGGTGAAGAATAATTACATTA
>VGMK01000006.1 GCA_016866375.1 Bacteroidota bacterium | reverse complement strand
AGATAATACCGATGGTGTTTCTCTGGAGCGCATTGATCCTAAGGGAGAATCGAGCAGTTCTTTTAATTGGCATTCCGCCGCCGAAGACATCGGTTTCGCTACACCAGGAAGAGTTAATTCTCAATTTTTATCGGCTATTTCTAATGGAACACTCACCTTGACCAACGACGTTTTTTCACCAGATAATGACGGGTTTGAGGATATACTTCAAATTTCATACGAAATGAATGAAGCAGGACTACTCGGAAAAGCAAGCATTTTCGACGACAGGGGAAGAATGGTTCGAACACTTTACAGCAATGAACTTTTAGGATATAAAGGAACGTTTACATGGGATGGTTTAACGGACAAACAAGTCAAAGCAAGCATTGGAGTTTACGTAATTTTATTTGAGGCGTTTTCAACAAAAGGTGGTGTAATTTTTAATACAAAGAGAGCAGTTACCCTAGCAGGTAAACTTTAATTTTGTTAAAATTCTGATATATGAAAAAGTTATCCCTGACAACATTATTGTTTTTGGCCGTTTCAACGTGTTCTTGGTCGCAGCAATACAAAACAGCAATAGGATTAAAGGGTGGTTATCCATCACTTGGTGGGCTTGCTATTAAACACTTTTTAAAATCAGGTTTTGCAGTTGAAGGAACCATCGGAGGCAGCTCAGAAATTTTGTTAATTTCTGCATTAGTGGATTTACAAAAAGCACTTCCTGAACCTATTGGTTTAGACTGGTATGCGGGTGTCGGCCCG
The DNA here is from genome assembly GCA_016866375.1 of Bacteroidota bacterium. Taxonomy (GTDB): domain Bacteria; phylum Bacteroidota; class Bacteroidia; order Flavobacteriales_D; family Crocinitomicaceae; genus UBA952. Next base: position 24,950 of record VGMK01000006.1, on the reverse strand, counting down.
ACCATTGGTGTAGCAAATGGGACCTACTTATTCACCGCCAATGGTGTGGTTGGATTAGATTACACTTTTCAAGATTTTCCTCTAAATTTATCAATTGACACAGGGCCATTTTTATCGTTAAGCACAATAGGTTTTGGATGGGGCGGTGGCTTAGCAGTCCGATATGCCTTCAAATAAAGAAAAAATATCACCGGGTTCAAGAAATTGGATAGCCAAATATTTTGAGCTAGCAGAGAACGGAATCATTACGCTTTCACTGGATGAATCGAATGATGAGTTGGAAGAATTAGTAGAATTAATTTCATCTAAAACCGGTTTGGTATTCGGAGTTGCTAATTCTTTTATTTTCTCAAATGAACTTGAAAGGGACCATTACACGCAAGACGAAGCTTTAAAATTACTTTTATTTGAGGCCTTAATGCTTGCCTATCTTCAGAAAAGTGGAAGGAACTTTAGTAAAGAAGCTTTCATTCAAACGCTCTGTCAATTTTATAAGATTTGGGTCGAGGAAAAATGGATAGATAAATGGTTCAAAGGCAACCAAATTCAAAAATTAGAGAAGGTTTTAACAAATCGTGTTAAAGTAAATTCGTCTATTTTTGGAACCAACTATTGGATCAATCATTTATCAAATGTTTTGAGCTTTTTAGATGTTCTCTTATTCATAGAATTTCTCGATGAAAAAACCTTATTTTTTGACGAAAAGCGCAATGATTACGCATTTTCTGTTGTGAAAGGGGCCTTAGCTGGCGCATTGGCCGATGAACAAATTGAACCAAAAGAACAAAGACTTCTCAACCATTTGCTCGCCTCCGCCGACTTACCAAAAGAATTGGAACACGAGTTAGAACTTTACATGAATAAAACGAAAAGTTTGTCAGATTTTAGTTTTGAAAATAAACAACTGGCAAAGATTACTTTCAAATTTGTTTCGTTTATTATGAAAGGGACTCATATTGTGACAGAATTTGAGGAACTTAAGTTGCAAAAACTCGGTTTTCAGTTTGGTTTAAATGCCGATGAAATGGAAGAATGTAGGTTGGTCTGTGATTTATTTATAGTTGATAACAATCTTCAATTGAATCAGATTAAAGAGGATAATCAAGTAAAACTGATTTATAAGGGGTTTTCTGCAAGGTGGATAAGAATCCTGGGTAGAAATAAAGATAAACTTATCAATGAGTTAAATGAAAGTAAGGAGCTTATCGCGTTGATAAATAAATCTGCCCATCAAGAACTTTCCAAAGAGGAGAGGGAAAAGGTAAAAAAGCAATTTATGGATGTGCTAAAATCGGTGCCCTCTGTAGGAATATTCTTGTTGCCTGGTGGGGCACTTTTACTTCCTTTAATTCTCAAAATAGTTCCTGACTTAACCCCTTCTGCGTTTAAAGAAAATGAAATAAAGAAAAAATGAAATGTACCATACATGTTTATTTATTGAATGAGTTATTTTCCCAGAAAATTGCCAATGAAAACTTTAATGGAAACGAAAGTGCAGACAATAAAAAATACATTTGGGAAGATGAATTAGTGATAAGTGGTACTGTATTGTCAATCCAAGAACGTCAAAATGCTGTTTATGATTTAAGAGGAATTTTACCCAATGGGAATCAGTTTTTAGAGGAGGTTCAGGCCATGCGTTTAATCACTATTACATCTGAAAATACGCCAGATTGTGCCGTTGGCGTCTCTGAATCTATTTTGGATCGTTTGGAAATAGATACTAAAAATTATGATTCAATTATCCGTTTCTACATTAAAGATAACGAACCTTTGGCTAATCCAATCCCCGGTATTTATATTGCCAGTAAAGAATTTCCAACAAGTTTAATTCGCTGATGTTACGAATTAAAAATATATGCTTGACGTTTGATCGCCCCATTTTGCGAAATGTTAATTTAATCTTAAAACGTGGAGAGCTGATCGGATTGGTCGGAAAAAGTGGCGCAGGAAAATCCTCTTTACTAAAAATAATGGCTGGTCTGCTTCCCCCGAATATGGGCTCCTTTTCCTGGAATGAAGAGGAAATGCCTTTATCCAGTGAATTATTAATTCCGGGATATAAAAACATTTCTATCGTTAATCAAGATTTTAAATTGGATAATTACCATACAACCGAGGAAAATATTAGGGAAGCCATTCTTGGATATCCATTTTCAAAACGCGAAAAACGAGTCGGCGAATTGATAAAATTATTCCAATTACAGCACGTTGCACACACAAAAGCCGCACTTCTTTCTGGCGGAGAGAAACAACGAGTGGCCATAGCGCGAGCTATTGCGCACGCACCCGATGTCCTGCTATTGGATGAACCATTTGGGCACCTCGATGCGGTTTTGAAGCAAAGATTAGCTGAGGTGATTTTAAAATCGAAATTTCATGAAAACTTGGCAATATTGCTCGTTTCTCATGACCCCCAGGATATTTTAGGGCTGTGCGATCATGTTGTTTTTTTGAGAAAGGGAAAACTATCAAAGAAAAGAAAACCAAAGGATATTTATTATCAACTTAAAAATAAAGCAATTGCTCAACTATTTGGTCCTGTGAACGAGGTAAAAATCGGAGAGGGAATATATTTTTTTCGTCCGGATGAATACGACATATCCCCAAACAAAGGGCTTTCGGTAAGTTTTCAATACGCGACGTTTATTGGGGGGTTCTACCAATCATACATGCTGCAAGGGGATAGATTGATAGTTCTTTATGCTACACGACCACTTGACGAAGTAAGATTTATTGAGCTCAAGAGAAAAAATATTATTTGATCTTTGTTAAATTCAGAAAATAAAGATATCCACGCATTTAAAGTCTGTTGTCTCAGCGAAAAAAAAATTAACTACAAAAAAACAGGGGGTTTTCGAAAATCAAACTTGGCATCTTTGAATAGATTGGAGATATTACGAATACTCAGTAAAAAACTTTTATTCCCACCGATCGGAACCCAATAGAAACTCAGAGCCCAGCAGTGTAAATTTCTATTTAATGTGAAAAAGGCATTGGTTATGGATTGATCCATCAGATTGATATTGATGTTTCCACTTAAATTCCATGTTTTAGTGAAGCTTACATCCCCACTGCACGATAGGGTCTGCACCTGATTGAAAGTTTTATTATTGAATGAAGAAATAGCCTGGTTTGCTTGGAGGGAATATATATGTGAAAAGCTCACTTTCCAAGGAATATCGAAATAAATCGCTTGTTCTGGATGAAGTGAAAAATAAGTAAAGGCACTGTTCCATTCTTTTGTTCCACTTTCTACCTTTTCATCCATAATTTTCCTGCTTTTTTTAGGAGCCAAGAGTAACGTTGTGGTAAAATTTCCCGAAAGTAATCGCCCAATACCCTGTTCATTCTTCCAAGCAAAAGATGATAAATTTTTACCCGTACTGTCCCAAGAGTAAGGGCTAAAGGAAGCATTGGAAACAAAATTTATCCAATCTTTTGGGCTGATTCTTAAATTCAGAGAAATCATGGAAAGTTTCATGGAGTCCTTTAGAAAATCGTAATTTCCCGTTAGAGAAAATTGATCAATCAATCTTATTTTTTTAAATCCTGTTATCGTATCTTTTTCAGATTTCATTTTTAGTTCCAACGTATTATTAAAACCAAATGTTAAGAAAGAGGCCCCTACAGAATTGCCCACAGTGTATATACTGCGTTCGTAAGGCGAGTAATTAACAACAGCTGAGTTTACTCCAATCGTGTCCGAAATTAGGGGATTTAGTTTAGGCACGAAACGATAACCAAAAGAGGGAGTCATTAAATGCCTTAATTTAGGCTTGGATTTCCCTGCGAATTCAAAGTAGCTGTAAATAATCGTTGTTGCAGTTACATTCATATTCATTTCGTGAGCCATTCCTGCTTGTTGAATAGTATCTGATGTGATGGAATTTGAGGTAAAATCATACGATTTTCTAGTTTGTTGGAAATTGATTTTGTTTCCGTAGTTTAAAACAGGATTTATTTTAATTGTATTTGCAAATAAACCTACCGAAGTTTGGATCGACATGGATTGCCATATCCCATTTAGGAACTGTTGTCCTATTTTTTGAAAATTTCCTTGACTCAATAATGTATCTGCGAAACTCGACCTGTTCTGTCCTTCAAAATTATAGGTCAAACCGATTCTTTTGATCGCTTTAGTTAATTCATTTTTAGGGAAAGGTGTAATTTTTTTGAATGGGAAAACCCGGGTGAGATTGGCATTCAAAATGGGACTTATTAGTGCGATATTTTTTGCCAAAGAATTTTGACGCAGAGACCATTTCAAACCCATTGAAAATGGTTTCCCTGGAAATAACCTATTGATATTGACATCTGAGTTGAAACTGTTACTAAAGTATTCGGGATTTATAGGATCTAGACTATTCTTTGAGTTATTATCAGAAATTAAATTTACGTTTGATGAAAAATTCCAAAAGGGTGACGCTTTTACATCTTGGCGGTGTGACCAGATAAAACTGAATTTATTTTGATTATTATTGAAGGGAAACCCAGATCGAAATTGCTGAAAGCCAAGTGATAAATTACCCGTAAATCCGTATCTTTTCGCATAATTAAATTCATTGCGTAAGCCCCAACTCCCTCTGTTGTATAGGTTTGCATACACGGTTGTCTGAATAAAATCATTGATTGGCATGTAATAACCGAGATTTTGAACTCCGAAACCGTACGCTGAAAGTGGAACAAATTCAGGAATCAACAAACCCTTCACATGCTCTTTCTGCTTGGTGGGAATTAATGCAAACGGTAGTCCAAGGGGCGTAGGTATTCCGTTGATATGAAGATTGAGTGGTCCAGTAACAATACGCTCATCAGGAACAATTACTCCCCTCGATAATTGAAAATGGTAATGGGGTTCTATTAAATCACATGTGGACAGCTTCCCCCGAAGAAGATGTAACTCGTCGTCTTGGTGCTTTTTAGCTTCGTCCATTCTAAAATACAATTCCTCTTGTTTTAGTGAAAGTTCCTGTAGAAAACCTTTTTTAGTTTTTGTGTTGTATTTTAACGAAAAACATTGAACGATTTCGTTCCCTTCCGAAAAAACGGGGAAATCAACTTTGTTGCTGTCTTTATCGTAAGAGTATCTGGCTTGTAATTCGTTTTTTTCAAGGTCAATACAAATGTACCCTGCATTCATTTGGATGCCATCCATGCTAACATTTGCCTGACCGTAAAGGTGAACTTGTTTGGTTTTAACATCTTTGAATATGCTGTCACGTGCGCTGTATTTTATTACTGACTTCACGGACTCATCATCTACACTTATAGTTTTATTTTGGTCTTGTTGTGCAGTAACCTTGTTTGAAATCTGCATTATTAACAATGCAACGAAGAAAAGTAGAAAATGATGACGCAAGATAATCAAACCTTTGGGACTAATTTTGTTAAGTAGTAAAGTTTTCAAATTTAATGAATTAATGAAGAACGCACAATCAGCTTTGTTATTGAGCAATCGAATTAAAATCCTCTTCCTATTCATTTCATTGTTTTTTTGCGCACGAGCACAAATTAATCCAATCAAAACGGTCGTTATTGATGCAGGCCATGGTGGTAAAGACCCCGGTTGTCATGGAGGGTATTCAAATGAGAAAGAAGTTTGCCTGTCAATGGCTTTGAAGCTAGGCGCTATGATTAAGGAAAAATATCCGACAATAAAAGTTGTTTATACACGAGAAAAAGATGTATTTGTGGAATTGCTAGAACGTGCAAATATCGCAAATAGGGTAAAGGCAGATTTATTTATTTGTATTCACGCGAATGCCGGCAGCAATGCAGCATATGGTTCTGAAACCTATGTATTGGGTTTGCATCGAACAGAGGCACAACAAAAAGTAATGGAAAGAGAAAACGCCATCATTGAGTTGGAGGAAGATAAAGGAGCAAAATACAAAAATTTTGACATGTCTCCCGAGGCCATAATCGCTATGCAGCTTCAAGGTGCTGTTTACAGAGATTACTCCATTCGTTTTGCGGATCAACTTCAGAAGGAGTTCAAAAAAATGGGTCGTTTTGACAGGGGGGTAAAGGAAGCTGGGTTTTATGTTCTCTACAAAACAGCCATGCCAAGCGTACTTATTGAAACAGGATTTTTAACAAATCCTTCAGAAGAAAAACTTTTGGCATCCGCAAATGGGCAAATTGAAATGGCACAGGCAATGTTTAAGGCGTTTGAACGCTACTACATACAAATCTCTGGAACAGAGACTATGGAAGTTGTGAAGATCAAGTCCTCAAAGGAAGATATTCTACCAGACCATCCGGGTAATAAAAATGAACCAATAAAAGAACAACAGGATGCTTTAGGGCTAATATTTAAAATTCAGATTGAAACATCTGATAAGAAAATACCATTGAATTCCTCTCGGTTTAAAAATCTAGACATTTATGAATATTATCAGGACGGTTTGTTTAAATATTGCACTGGAGAATTTAAATCTGATTTACAAGGAGCTCGACAACGAAAAATTGAATTAATCGAGCAAGGATTTAATAATGCGTTTGTTGCGGCTTTTTTAAACGGGGAGCGTATTAGTATTGAAAAAGCTATTAAATTAGCAGAAAATAAAACAGATTGAAATTTTCAAAAGAAATAAAGGCTGCTTTAGTTGCCATAGCTGCAATCAGTATACTTATTTTAGGCATCAACTTCTTGAAAGGGAATAGTATTTTTGGAGGTGATCGAGAATTCTATGCTTATTTTCCTAATTCAAGTCAGCTCACGGTATCGAGTAATGTTACACTCAACGGTGTCACGGTTGGAAAGGTAAAAGATATTGAATATGTACCAGAAAATCCAGCGAACAAAAAAGTAAGAATTACGTTCAATGTTCAAAACGAAGAAGTTCAAATTCCAATAGGGAGTTGCATTGAAATCGGAAATATAGATTTACTTACCAAAGGTTTGATAATTATTATGCCAAGCGATCTTTCAAAAGGTTTTTATGAGGCCAATTCTGACATTCCTGGCAGAATCTCGAAAGATATGGTTTCGCAAGTCAAGTCGTTTACAGATCCAATCACAAACAAACTTCAAACAATGATGGCCTCCATTGATAAAATGGTAAATTCTCTTTCCTCGTTTTGGGATTCCACTGCTACCTCCGAAATTGAGGGAAGCCTGAAGCAAGTCAAACTAACCATTCAAAAATTAGGAAATGTAGCTGATGAACTCCAATTATTTGTGGCTGAGGAGAAAATACAATTTTCAAAAATTATGTTAAATGTGGAGCAAATAACCAATAATCTTAAAAAGTCCAACGATCAAATCAGTGCAATCATAGGAAACTCAAAAAAAATATCGGATGATCTCGTTAATGCAAACTTCAAATCTGTGATTCTCGATGCGCAAACCGCAATTAAAAAAATAAATCTAGTACTTGAAGATGTTGAAAAAGGCAATGGAACTCTTGGTAAATTAGTGCAAGATGAAAAATTATATTTAGAATTGGTTGAGTCTAATAATGAACTCCAAAATTTGGTGTCGGATTTTCAATTACACCCAGAACGTTACATCAATTTTTCATTATTTGGTGCCAAGACAAAGGGAGTGCCGATCTCAAAAAAAGAGGAGAAAAAACTGAGGGTCATACTTGATAGTATTCCAGATTAAGAGTTAATAAAATGCTTGAAATATTTATCTTTTGCATTCTGCTGGTAACAGGTTTTGGTTGGTTTGCCTTTAATGTTTATAAAGTTTGCCACAATATCCGTTTGGGTAGAGATGAAATGCGTTCCAATCAGACCTCAAAACGATGGAGAACTATGATCCTTGTGGCATTTGGCCAAAAAAAAATGTTTTCTAAACCCCTTGTTGCCTTACTTCATTTATCCCTGTATGTAGCGTTCGTTATAACACAAATTGAGCTCATTGAGATTATTGCTGACGGTATAACAGGTGAGCATAGAATTTTTCAAGCCTCTCTGGGTAATTTTTATGTTTTCATCATTAGTTTTATCGAATTGCTATCCTTGCTCGCTTTTGTTGGCACAATTGCTTTCTTAGCAAGAAGAAATATGCTCAAGCTTCCTCGTTTTACAATGGATGAATTGAAGGGTTGGCCAATGAAAGATGCAAATTTGATATTGATCATGGAGATTGTATTGATTCTGTGTATTTTCACTATGAATGGGGCGGATGAGGCCATGCAGTCGGAAAGTTATGGGTTTTTGATTTCTTCATTTTTAGGAGCTTCCGTTTTTCAGGGTATGGATTACAACACTTTGCATGTTCTTGAGAACATCGGTTGGTGGGGTCATTTTATCATGGTCCTAACATTCATGAATTATCTTCCTTACTCCAAACACTTCCATATTTTCTTGGCATTTCCAAATACTTACTTTTCAAATTTAGAGAAGAAAGGTAAGTTTAAAAATATGAAATCTGTTACAACAGAAGTAAAGTTGATGTTAGATCCTTCTGGGGATTCACAGGATGGGGTCGAAGTTGAAACCCCTCCAAAACGATTCGGCGCTAAAGATGTGGTTGATTTAACCTGGAAGAATCTTCTCGATGCATATACATGTACCGAATGTGGAAGATGTACCTCTTCTTGCCCCGCAAATATTACTGGTAAAAAGCTTTCACCCCGCAAAATTATGATGGATACGCGAGATCGACTTGTTGAAATCGGTGAGTTGAAAAGGAAGCATGGAAAAGACTACGATGACGGTAAAAGTTTATTAGGAAATTATATTTCTGAGGAAGAAATTTGGGCATGTACCTCTTGTAATGCTTGCGTACAAGAATGCCCCGTAAATATAGATCCACTCTCAATAATTATCGACTTGAGGCGTTATCTTGTCATGGAAGAATCTAAAATGCCAAATGAATTGGCAGGCATGTTAACCAATATTGATAATAACGGCGCTCCGTGGCAATTTTCCCCATCTGACCGACTAAATTGGGCCAATGAAAACTAACGCTAAAAAGGTTCTCACTAATATGAAAAAGGAAGGACAATCGGTGTCTCCTGTTCTTCCAGAAAACATTAAGAACTATCTTATTGATATTGACGGAACCGTTTGTGACGATATTCCCAATGAGGAGCCAGAACGAATGGCAACAGCGACCCTCTACCCGGATGCGCTCGAGACAACAAATAGTTGGTTTGATGAGGGCCATATCATCACATTTTTTACTTCGCGTTTAGAGGAACATAGGGAGGTTACGGAGCAGTGGTTAGACGCTCATGGGTTTAAGTATCATGCAATTCTGATGGGAAAACCGAGGGGGGGAAATTATCATTGGATTGACAATCACATTGTTCGAGCAACGAGGTATATCGGAAAATTTACCCAGTTGAGAGAAAAAACATCAAATATTCAAGTTTTTGAGGAATAATTATGAGTATGCATGTACCTACGATGGCCAATTTGATGGCAGAAGGAAAATCACCGGATATTTTATTCTGGGTAGGTTGTTCTGGGAGTTTTGACGACCGAGCAAAAAAGATTACAAAAGCCTTGGTGAAAATTCTGAATCATTGTAAAGTAAATTTCGCCGTATTAGGTTCAGAGGAGAGTTGCACTGGCGATCCTGCTAAAAGGGCGGGGAATGAGTTCACTTTTCAGGTACAAGCGCATATGAACATTCAAGTCCTCAATAGTTATCAGGTTAAAAAAATTGTTACAGCCTGTCCACATTGTTTTAATACACTTAAAAATGAGTATCCCGAATTAGGAGGAAATTACATCGTTGTGCACCATACACAACTCATTCAGGATTTAATTCTGTCAGGTAGATTGGCATTGGAAGGAAACGAGACGTTTAAAGGAAAAAAAATAACTTTTCACGATCCATGCTACCTTGGTAGAGCAAACGATGTGTATGAAGCACCAAGAAGCCTGATCGAAAAATTGGACGCAGAACTTGTAGAGATGAAGCGTTGTAAGGCTAATGGACTATGCTGTGGCGCAGGGGGAGCACAAATGTTTAAAGAAGCAGAAAAAGGTAAAAAGGAAATTAACTTAGAACGAACCGACGACGCGCTAGAAACAAAAGCCTCCATCATTGCTACAGGCTGTCCATTTTGCAATACGATGATGACTGACGGTATAAAGCACGCCGAAAAAGAGTCTGAAATAAAAGTATGGGATATCGCTGAATTAATCGCAAATGCAGCAGATCTCTAGTTTATTTGAATCGTTAGGAGATCAAAGTAGGGTATGGCTCTATGTCGCCAATAGACGGCTCTCAAATGACGAGGTCCATTATATTTGTAAGGAACTTAATCAGTTCAATGCACGTTGGTCTGCGCACGGAAAAAAACTTCATTCTGAAATATCAATTTTATTTAATCATGTTATTGTTTTTGCTGTCGATGAATCTATTGATTTTGCCTCAGGTTGTTCAATTGACAGTTCTGTGCGCGAAATAAAAAAGTTGAGCGTGAAGCTGAAAATAGATTTCTTCAATCGAATGCAAGTGATGTTGTGGAAAGATGAAAAAGTGCAATTAGTTCCCTATTCTTACATCAAGAAAAATAAAGGGTTAAGGTACCTCAATCCATTGGTTTCAACGCTGGGAGAACTCCGAGAAAAATGGTTGATTCAAAGTTAGTTAATCAAGGATTTTAACAGAGTCAATTCTTCCACTTTTTCAGTATTGCCAATTTGCTTAAAAGCATAAATCAAATTTGTAAGCATTCTATTTATTATGGCGGTATTTGAACATGGTTCAAAAAATTCTCTCTTGTGTTCAATTTTTAAGCCGTTTAAAAATTGTTCAATCTCTTTGACGTCAAAAATTGTTCCTTTCGAAAATGTATTGATATAAAAAAGTACCCCATACTCATTCTGGAGCTGACCAAAATGATTCGAGTGATATTCATCCATGTAGGCGAGAACAAAATGGTTTGGAAGATTCACGCCATAAACTGGTAAATCAAGCGATTGGGCCACAATGCTGTAAATCAAACAAAGACTCAATGGATTTCCTTTTTTTGTTTCCAATACCACGTTAATGAAAGAATTGACAGGTGAATGATAATGTTTACTATCACCGCTGAAGTTATATAAATCAAAAAATATGCGATTGAAAATTTTTACCTTTTCAAATGAAGTTTGGTTATCATTCAACTCCAACCAAATATCCCTTCTCAAACATTGAATAGTCTCCCGAATTTTTAATTCATCTAAACCCGGATACTGGTATTTTGAAATTAATATCGCCCCCTCCAATAAATCCTTGTCTTGACTATTTGACCATTCGGTGAGTTGTCGTTGGATTTCAGAAAATTGAATTTCGTGAATTAAGTGCTCAATTCGATTTTGAAAAACTAAACCGTAATAGTCGTGTTCCCAAGAATGCTCTAATATTGGAATAGCATCTGCACCACATTTCTTTATTTCCTCCCTTACGACTTCGTAAACTTTATCGTCTGGGTCATCAATCAATTTGACTAAAGCGTGAATATGAGAAGGTCCATTCATCGCAGCAAAAATAAAAGATGAATACATTGATTTTTTTTTAAATCCATTAGTTTATCAATGCTAAAATGTTAATTTGATTGAAACATAAATATTCAAATAACCTTAAAAAGGGAGGTTCTAAATTAACCTTGCTGAAGGTTTTAATAAGAAATCCTTGAGCTTATTATTTTAAATAGATATTTATTAATTTTTTAAGAGCTGTAGATTTAAAAGTTTTATGTAATCTACAAAGGTTACGCTAGAATCATTTACAAACTTTAATCTCAAGCTAAATCAAATACTTACTTCAACTCATGGAATAAAAATGAGCTCTTTCGGAAATATTTTCTCAATTCCCCAATTTATAATTGGCAATAAAATCTCTCACCAAATAACTTATTGCTTTACCACACATTTTGCGTTCCCCTTTGTTTAGTGGAGCAGCTTCAGAAATATGTAAATAGGAAACTTTTGACAATGACGTTGTTAAGTTATTGAGAATTTTCCTCATCTCATTCAGTGTCCAACCAGAGGGCGATATTGCAGAGCTTGGGAAATTTACTATTGCATCTGTATCAATTTCGATACCGCAGGGAATATTCTTAATCATACTCGAAATATGACGAATGTCTTCATGTATGTCTCTTTTTTTAAAGAGGTAATCTTCGAAATAAGAAAAAAACTTTGCATTTTCCTTCAAATAAAAACGAATGTATGCGTTATTATAGGCCTCATGAAGCCCCAATACATGATAATGGGAAAGGGTATTTTCATTTATCGCAAAAGAAAAGGAATTTCCACTATGACGCACATGTGTTTCCCTTGTATCCGCATGTGCGTCAATATTGATTACTGCAAAGTCAGATTTGTTTTTATTAACCCACCGCATTATGGGCAATGCATTGTTGTGACTCCCCCCGATGACGATTGGAATTTGCTCTTTGGTTACGGTTTTATTTAAAACCTCAAAAACAAACTCGTCAAGTTCCTCTACTGTCTCACCACTAAAATTTAAATTTATGTTTTGGATTGTCACAACACCCAAAAAAGAAAATAAAGTTGATTGAAATGAATCGTGTATTTGAGTTAAACTGAACTCTTCGATGAAGGCATGAAAACTATTTTCAGCACCTGGTAACCCATTGTTTACTTGTGAACCTACGGATTCACTTATTCCAAGTATTTGAAAAGGGGCATGTGTAGGAGCTGATAGGCTACTGCCCACCCTGATTTCTCCAATTCGATCTTTTGGTAAAAAAGAGTCTAGGTATTCTTTATTATTCTGAAATTTAAAATTCCCAAACTTACTTTTCATAGGTTTTTAGTTTATCCCAAAAAAGTTTGGGGCATAAAATAGGCTTGTTCGTATTTTTATCCACAAATACCAAAATGGTTTCTGCCTCCACAATTAATTTTTCCAAACAATATACTTTGTAACTGAAGAAAATCCTTGCTCCCACAATTTGATCAATGGTGGTTTGAATAGTCAGCTCGTCATCATAAAATGCAGGATATTTGTACTTAATATTTAATGTTGATACAGGAAGTAATAATCCTTCATTTTCTAATTCCTTGTATACAATACCTAGTTTCCTCATGGCCTCAACTCTTCCTATTTCCAGATATTGTGCGTAGTTTCCGTAATAGCAATATCCCATGCGATCCGTTTCGCCATATCTTACCCTTATTAGATGTGTTGAAGAAAATGTAAAATCCATGGTCAGTTTAATGGTTAGTTTCTAAATTAGAAAAATAATTTCAATTTGGCCAGAAATTCAAAAGTTCTAAATAAAATTCAAAAAAAAGAACCACAAGTAAAATATTTGTAAAAGTCAATAGATAAAAAACTTTTTTTTTAACTTTTTTATACGAATATTTGTCATCCTAAAAATGGCTTGACAATAATACTCGAATTTGTCATCCATTTGGAAAAAAACCTAAATAAAATATCACCTGCTATGAGTAAAAATTATGAAGAAGCCTGGGAGTCATGTCTTAAAGTTATTAAAGATAATGTTCCTCTTCAAGCTTTTAAAACTTGGTTTGAACCAATTGTCCCGATTAAATTAGACAAGGGTATTTTAACAATTCAAGTTCCTTCTCATTTTTTTTACGAGTGGCTAGAAGAACATTACATAACGCTTTTAAGAAAGGTAGTTAAAAAAGAATTAGGCGCTGAGGGTAGTTTAGAATATAGTATCGTAATGGAGAATAATTCAAAATCATCAAGCCCATACACCGTAAAAATTCCTGCTCATAATTCAAACTCTTTACGTAACGAACCGGTATCAATGCCGATAAATGTGAATGAAAAACAAATACGTAATCCGTTTATCATACCTGGGCTTAAGAAAGTAAATATCGAGTCGAACCTTATACCTGCATTTACATTTGATAATTTTGTTGAAGGGGAGTGCAATCGTTTGGCTCGTGCATCAGGATATGCGGTCGCAAACAAACCTGGAGGCACAGCATTTAACCCACTCTTGATATATGGAGGAGTAGGCCTTGGAAAAACTCATCTAGCTCATGCAATCGGTATCTCAATCAAAGAGAATTATCCGAATAAAACTGTACTCTATGTACAATCTGAGAAGTTTGCACATCAGTTTATTGATGCCATAAAGAACCATACCACGAACGACTTCGTTCATTTTTATCAAATGGTAGATGTTTTGATTATTGATGATGTTCAGTTTTTTGCAGGAAAAGAAAGGACTCAAGACGTGTTCTTTTCAATTTTCAACCATTTGCACCAAAATGGTAAGCAAATTGTTCTAACGTCTGATAAAGCTCCAGTGGAAATGCAAGGGATGGAACAGCGCTTATTATCTCGATTCAAATGGGGGCTTTCGGCAGATTTGGGTACACCAGATCTTGAAACTAGAATTGCTATTCTAGAAAAGAAAATGTACGGAAGTGGAATAGAGCTTCCCCTAGAAGTTGTCGAGTATTTAGCTTATTCCATAAATACCAATGTGAGGGAAATTGAAGGCGCACTCAATACCTTACTTGCTCAAGCCTCCTTGAATAAAAAATCTATTACTCTCGAATTAGCCAAGCAAATGGTTGACAAGTTTGTGAGGAATACAGCACGTGAGGTCTCAATTGAATATATTCAAAAAGTTGTCTGTGATTACTTCGATCTACCCATTGAAATGTTAAAATCTAAAACACGTAAGCGAGAAGTGGTTCAGGCCCGACAAATTTCCATGTATTTCTCGAAGAAAATGACGAAGTCTTCTTTGGCAAATATAGGTGCGCATTGTGGTGGTAAAGATCACGCAACAGTACTTCATGCCTGTAGAACCGTAGTAAACTTATCTGAAACAGATAAACAATTCCGTCAATACCTTGAGGAATTGGAGAAAAAGCTTACCATACAATAAAATGCATATCTTAATGGTCTGCTTGGGGAATATTTGTAGGTCTCCTTTGGCAGAGGGGTTGCTAAAAAAAAAAATTGATGCGAATGCGCTTGATTGGACTGTAGATTCTTGCGGAACTGCTGATTATCACGTAGGTAGCCCTCCGGATAAACGTATGATAAAAATAGCAGCCGCTTTTCACACAGATATCAGTAATTTAAGATCCAGACAATTTTCTCTCTCAGATTTTGAAAAGTTCGACCTTATCTATGCAATGGATAAGAGTAATTACAGAAATATTATTGAGTTAGCGAAAAACAACTATCAAAGAAATAAAGTGCATCTTCTTTTAAATGAATGGAAATTCGGTCAGAACTTGGAGGTCCCAGATCCATATTATGGCTCAGAACAAGATTTTATCAATGTATACAATCTCTTGGATGAAGCACTCGATTCATTGCTAAATAATAGAAATGTCAAAAAATAAAGGAAACTTATTTTTAATTCCGAATACACTTGGCGGGGATTCTTTCAGTGAGATTATTCCGCAAGGCATAATCAATAAAGTGGCAGACATACGCATTTTTGCAGTTGAGGAAATAAAATCAGCCAGGCGCTTACTTCGTAAAATGGATCGTTCATTTCCAATTGATGACTGTACTTTTCTGAATTTATCTAAGCAAACATCAGTGGCAGAGCGCATGGAACTCCTAATGCACCTTTTAGATGGAAAAGATGTTGGGATTATTTCTGAAGCCGGATGCCCTGGAATTGCCGACCCAGGAGCCGAACTTGTTAGCCTTGCACATTCACATGCTCTCAAGGTAATTCCATTGGTTGGACCGTCTTCTATTTTTATGGCGCTCATGGCAAGTGGTTTTTCAGGTCAAAAATTTACCTTTCATGGCTATTTATCAAAAGAAAGAAAAGACAGAATAAAGCAGCTTAGGGATTTCGAAATAGACTGTAGACGTAGCGGTTTCACACATGTTTTTATGGATACGCCCTTTAGAAATATGAATGTTTTAGAGGATATCCTAAATGAGCTTGGAGAGCAAACATATTTATGTATTGCAAGTAATATCACTTTACCGAGTGAGCTAGTTCAAACAAAAACAATATTGGAATGGAGGGAATATGCCTACGAGCTCCATAAAATACCAGTAATATTTATTATTGGCAAACCCCAATGAATGACGCTTTCGATTTTTTAGTCCGAAAAGACATTACTTTCCTCAATTTTGGATCTTTTGGTTCATGCCCAAAGGAAATATTTTCATTTTACCAAAAAAAGCAATTAGAGTTAGAGTCTCAACCCGTTTCATTCATTGTGGAGGATGGAATAAATCAATTGAATAATGCGCGAAAAACATTGGCCAGCTATGTCCATTGTCAGCCGGATGACTTGGTCTACGTGACAAACCCTTCCTATGCCATAAATACAATTGCAAAGTCCTTACGGTTGAAGAAAGGCGATGAAGTACTATCAACCCAACTGGAATACGGGGCATTAATTCGCGCATGGAATTACTACTGTGAAAAAAAAGGTGCAAGTTTTATTCAACAGAGAATACCTTTGCCTTTTTCAACATCAGATGAAGTTGTAGCAGCTTTTTTCAAAGGATGTAGTGACAAAACTAAGGCTATTTACATAAGTCACATAACCAGTGCTACAGCACTGATTCTTCCCGTTGAACAAATTTGTGAAGAAGCTAAGAAAAGAGGATTGATTACCATTGTGGACGGTGCACATGCACCCGCACAAATAAATCTTAATTTAAATAACCTTAATGTAGATATTTACACGGGAGCTTGTCATAAATGGATGATGGCTCCCAAAGGAGCCTCCTTCCTTTTTGTTAGTAAAGCGCACCAAAATTGGATAGACCCCTTATTAATCAGCTGGGGTTATCAATCAGACAATCCCTCTAATTCTCTGTTTATCGATTACCATCAAACTGCAGGTACTAGAGACTTTAGTGCGTTTTTAACGGTGCCATTTTGTATTGACTTTATGCGACGGAATAATTGGGAAGATGTATCAGATAAGAATAAGAAGAATACAATAGACTGGGCCCTTCGATTAATGAATAGATTCAATATAGAGCCTATTTCACCCATTAGCCCTTCGTTCCTCGGTCAAATGTTTGCAATACCAATTTATACACCAGATTGTGTCGGTTTGAAACAACGCCTTTGGCATCAATTTAATATTGAAATTCCAGTAACTCAACTTGATAAAAGAAATTTCATTCGTTTTTCTATCCAAGCATTTAATGATTGGGAAGATTATATTGCTCTTGAAAATGCATTGCAAGCTTTGGAAAAATCCGGATTTCTCAAATTTTGACGATATTTTCTTTAAATTAGATTCCATGAGTCTCATAACCCGGATTCTTCTTATAATTTTTCTTTTAGGAAAATCACTTGTTTTATCTCAGAATTTGGAGAAGGACTTTTCATATAAATTGAAAAATAACACACCAAATGAACAAATTACGGAGATAGATAAACAGCTTCAAATACAACGACTCAAGAATCCTGATTTTTACAGTTTTTTGCTCAAGATACTCGAAGAAGTCCCAACAGATGAATTATCTCCAGAAATTAAACGAATTAAGACATGTGCATTGATTGAGGGGTATTTAAATCTTGGCCGATCCAGGAAAGCTCACTCCCATATTTTTAAGGAAATAATTCCAAGATATAAAAGCTTAAACGAACGAGAAGAGGCACTTTATTTGTGGTATATTTCCCACGAAGGAACTCGCTTAGATCAGGCTTTAGGTTTGGCTTTAAATCGCTTAAAAAAATCGAGGCAGGCGCAAGATATTCTAAGTATATATGAGGCTTACAAAGGAATTTCTTTTGTTTATATGGTGAGTTCTAATTCGGATTCAGCAACCCATTTTGCTGCAATGGCAACCGCAGAGGCAAAACGTCTTTCAGATAAAACTAAGTTAATTGAGGCTCTGAGTTATCAAGGAAAAGTATACCACTATTTTGAAAATTATGTAGAAGCAGTAAATAAAAAATTACAATCAATTCAATTGGCAACGGAGCAAAATGAGAATTACCTCAAAGCAAATGGTTGTATTGATGTTGCAAAAATATCCATGGAATTGCAAAACTTTAGCCAAACTACTCAATATTTAGAACGCGCAAAAAATTACTTTATAACCCTCAAAGACCAAAGAGGTATTATGAGGGTCAATGTCCTAGAAATTCAAAATGCTTTATTACAAGGGAAATCTCTGGATATTCAACAACTGAAATTTCTACAGGATGAAGCGAAAAATGACAGAGACGATTTAAGTCTTTCTACTTTAAAAGTGTTATTGTCTTTTTATTTCAGCGAAAAAAAGGAATACATATTATCAAACAACGAGTTGACAGGTGCACTGAAATTAATGAAGGGAATGGAAGAGGAAAGGCTCAATTATTTTATCCATAAATATTTAGCGGCCAATTTTCTTGAACTAAATGACTTAAAATCTGCATCATTCCATTTGAAATATGCCTTACCTCCATTTAAAACGGTCAATTTTCTTTTAAGTGAGGTCTATCTACTTCGTTCAAACATAGCGGAGAAAAAGAGTAACCTAGACAGCGTATTTTTCTATCAAAATGCTTACATCAAAGTTGCAAAAATTAACGAAAAAGAACAATTTTCGAGGATTGTTGGTGAACTCACAGAAGGAAATTTACGAGAAGAAAGAGAAAAAATTATAGAGCAACAACAACAAAGTATCCTGAAGGAACAGAGGGAAAATGAGCGAATATCTTTTCAGAAAGATCGACAAGTTATTATTGGCATTGCCTTGGGGGTAATCGTGCTCATGTCTATTTTTGTCGCTGGTATTCGAATTCGCTCCCAAAGATTGAAACAGAAACATCGTGAAGCCGAGATATCACAAAAATTATTGAGGGCGCAAATGAATCCACATTTTGTGTTCAATGCGATGTCTGTGATTCAAAGTTATATGTACGCAAACGATCCAGATAAATCTTCTCGTTTTTTGGTGAATTTCTCCCGACTTATGCGGTTGATTTTGGAGAACTCCTCAAAAGAAATGATTCCATTGGATCTGGAATATGAGATTTTGGATAAATACCTTAATACTCAAAAGATGAGATTTGAGGACCGCTTTACTTATACGTTGGATTTTGATGAGGATTTGCTATACTCCAAAGCATTGATACCCCCTATGATTGCTCAGCCTTTTGTTGAAAACGCGATAGAACACGGTCAATTACATACCATAGAAGGAGGGACTATTTCTGTTACTATGAAAAGTGCAGGTGAGTTATTGGATGTAATTATAGCGGACAATGGAATAGGCAGACAAAAATCCGCAAAGACAAAAAAGATAAAATCCCACAATAGTATGGCGATTGATATCACGCGAGAGCGAATTGATATTCTTAATCGTAAATACAAAGTAAAAGGCTTGATTGATATTTCTGATGCCGAGGAAAATGGTCGAGGTACGGTAGTAAGAATTTTGCTGCCATTAAAATTTGATATAACTTAAAGTAAATTTTTTAGCGTATGAAGAAAATTTTAATTATCGATGATGAGAAGCCAACAAGGGAATTAATTGGAAAAATGATAGAGTCATTTGGATTTGACTTGGAGGTTTATATTGACGGTGAAAATGTAGTAAGTGGTGTCGAGGCAATTCATCGAATAAAGCCTGACTTAGTGTTTTTGGATATACAAATGCCTGACGGTAATGGTTTTGATGTTCTAAAATCAGTAAATAAAATTGATTTTGAGGTAATCTTCGTAACTGCTTTTCAAGAATATGCCATTCAGGCAATTAAATTTAGCGCACTTGATTACATTTTGAAACCAATAGATGCCGAAGAATTGAAATTGAGTTTAAGCAAGGCGCTCTCGAAAATAAATGAAAATTCCAATGACCCTGTATTTCAAGCGCTACAGCACAATATTCAACCACAAAATAAAAGAAAACTAGTACTTAAAACACAGGAAAGTAATTACGTTGTAGATATTGAGGATATCGTACGATGTGAATCAGATAAAAATTATACTTTTTTCTATCTACAAACAGGAAAAAAAATACTTGTATCAAGAACACTAAAAGAGTTTGATATTTTACTTTCTCCTTTTGATTTTTTTCGTGTTCAACAATCACATTTGATTAATCTGAATTTTATTGACCGTTATGATAAGCATGATGGGGGATCAGTAATCATGAAAGATGGTGCCTCAATACCTCTATCACCGGTTAAAAAAGACCAATTTTTCAAGGTATTGGAAAATCTTTAGGCAAGTGCTAAATTTAAGTCCTCTATAAGGTCTTCGGCATCCTCAATCCCAACACTTAATCTTATGAGTGAATCAACTACGCCACTTTGTTCTCTTATGTCTTTTGGTATTGACGCATGTGTCATCGTTGCAGGATGACCAATCAGAGACTCAACACCACCTAATGATTCAGCGAGTGCAAAAATCTGAGTTTTTTTGACTACCAAAAGAGCATCCTCTAGGTTATTACCTTTCAACGTAAATGAAATCATGCCACCGAACCCACGCATTTGTTTTTTTGCAACTTCATGATTTGGATGCGACTCAAATCCCGGCCAATAAACTTTATCAATTTTGGGGTGAGTCGTTAGGTACCTTGCTACCTTCTCACCATTTTCACAATGCCGTTGCATTCTCAGGTGCAAGGTTTTAATTCCTCTAAGCACCAAAAACGAGTCCATCGGAGCAGTCACAGCCCCAGATGAGTTCTGAATCCTATACATCTCACGAGCGATTTCATCACATGAAGTTACAAGCGCCCCCATAACAACATCTGAATGCCCACCTAGATATTTCGTTACGGAATGCATTACAATATCTGCTCCTAAGTCAAGAGGATTCTGTAAATATGGAGTTGCGAACGTATTGTCTACTGCCAGTACAGCACCTGCACGTTTTGCAATTTTAGACATTGCCTCGATGTCAACAATGTTCATCATTGGATTTGTTGGGGTTTCAACCCAAATTAACTTAGTTTTTGAATTTACAACAGCCTCAACGTTGAAACGATCTTGCATATCAACAAAATGGAAAATAATTCCATATTTTTCAAAGATAGTTTTGAAAATGCGATAAGACCCACCGTACAGATCATTGGTAGATATTACTTCATCTCCAGGGTTCAGCATCTTAATAACACAATCAATTGCAGCAAGACCTGATCCAAAACAAGCGCCAAATTTTCCATTTTCAATGGCAGCGATATTTTTTTCAAGTGCATGGCGTGTTGGGTTCTGCGTACGAGAATATTCGTATCCTTTGTGTTTGCCAACCCCCTCTTGAACGTATGTAGAAGTTTGATATATGGGTGTCATTATAGCCCCGGTCGATTCATCAGGATGCACACCGGCATGTATGGCTTTTGTTCCGAATTTCATGCTATGGTTTTTAAAAAACAAATGTAACTAAATTAAGGCGATTCGTTCTTCGAGGAAATTGAATATTCACTTTAATAATATCGCATAATGAAACTGTTCTTCACTCTTATCTCCTTAATTTGCCTTACACATGTTTATGGGCAGTATAGTTTTTCTGTTAAGGAACTTAATGAAATTAACATGGAAACCAAGGAAACCATCTCTACAATTGAGGTGAATCAACTCTTTAATTTTTCTTTGAAGGATGGATTCATGATTCATAACTTAGTTGATGAGGATGGTCATATTGAGGATAGCCAATTTTATAAAATCATTAAAAAAGAAGAGAAGAATAATATCATCTCTCTTTCATGTAAATCCGGAGTTTCAGGAAATGTTTATCAGTATGTTATTAATGACGATGAAGAAAATGGTGTTCAGTTATTTCAATACTTGGAGGAAAATACGATTTATCAAATGGGGGGCAAATCAACTCGCTGTAAAACTTTTAAGCAATAGCCAACTCTACTTCTGGGTCCCAAAAAACGATTTGAAAATTTACTATTTGATCATTTATTACTTCAATTCCTTCACTCATTAATAATTCCTCCATTTCAGTAGGGTAATCAAAGTGCATTTTTCCAGTCAATAAACCCTGTCTATTTACAACACGGTGGGCAGGGATTTCTTTGTAAATATGAGAAGCGTTCATTGCCCAACCAACCATTCTAGAGGATCTCTTTGTACCTAGGTAGTTTGCAATGGCACCATAGTTAGTTACTCTGCCTTTCGGAATTTGTTTTACTACTTCATAAACTAGGGCAAAGAAATCTTTGTTTTTATCTGAAATTTTCATCACGCTACAAATTTATGAAAGGAATTTACACGATTATATTATTAGTTGTTTCGAATTTTTTATGACAGTCACTTGGTATGGTCATTTATAATTTGATTGGGATAAAAAATGGTCAAGCATGGGTTGGTTGCCACTCGGGTTCGTAAGTGGGGGATTAGCTTTTTTAGAATATTGTGTGCAAGTACCGGCAAATAGGATTGATTATAAAGTTTTTGGCGGACCATTTTCTTTAATGGAATTAAAAGTGATTTAAGAGGTTATTACGTTATTGGTACTTTTTATATTTCGTTTATATTCTTTTTAAATCTGAAGAAATTAAATGGAACCATTTTGCAGAACTAGCCTGTCTTGTGGGCGCGGTTTATTTTATTTTTTAAAAATAAAAAAGGCGGATAATTCCGCCTTTATATAAAGTTTAAATAAGTTTATTTCCCTTTGTCTTGATTCATGCACATCTCTCTTTCTTCAGGAGTACATTTCAAAGCACTACACATTTTAGCACATTCTTCTTTTGACATGTTTGCGCATTTTGACATATCACATTTTTTACCTGAATCATTAGTAAGACACATTTTTGAAGTTGTGCAACACGCTTTGTCCTTTCCAAGGGACATTTCTTTATTCGTTGAACAGTTGCTATGTCCAGATTTATTGTCATTTCCATGACCGTCCCCAAGAATTGGTGCAATTACCAAACCAACCAAGCATGTCAATTTGATTAATATATTCATGGACGGACCAGATGTATCTTTGAACGGATCACCTACAGTATCACCAGTGACAGCTGCTTTATGAGCATCTGAACCTTTAAAAGTCATCTCACCATTTATCATCACACCGGCTTCAAATGATTTTTTTGCGTTGTCCCAGGCTCCACCTGCATTGTTTTGGAAAATTGCCCAAAGAACACCAGAAACAGCAACTCCAGCCATATATCCACCAAGAACTTCTGCACCCAATTTCATGTCCCCTGAAATAAAACCTGTACCTAAACCGATTAAAAGTGGAGTGATGATAGTCAATGCCCCAGGAATCATCATTTCTCTTAAGGCAGCTTTTGTTGAAATTTCTACACACTTACCATATTCAGGTTTTCCAGTCCCTTCCATAATTCCCGGTATTTCACGGAATTGACGACGAACTTCCATAACCATATCCATCGCTGCTTTTCCGACTGATTTCATCGCTAACGCAGAAAAAACAACGGGAATCATTCCTCCAATAAATAATGCTGCGAGCACAGGGGCTTTGAAAATGTTAATTCCGTCAATCCCTGTAAAAGTTACATAGGCAGCAAATAAAGCAAGTGCTGTAAGGGCTGCAGATGCAATAGCAAATCCTTTACCGACCGCAGCTGTTGTGTTTCCAACAGAATCCAATACATCTGTGCGTTGACGCACCTCTTTGGGCAACTCACTCATTTCCGCAACTCCACCGGCATTATCCGCGATTGGTCCGAACGCATCAATTGCTAATTGCATTGCAGTTGTTGCCATCATGGCTGAGGCAGCAATGGCCACACCATAAAACCCAGCAAGCGCATATGAACCCCAAATTGCGGCGGCAAACAAAATTACAGAAGAGAAAGTAGAAATCATACCAGTAGCTAAACCAGCGATGATATTCGTTGCAGCACCAGTGGAAGAATTTTGAACAATATCCAAAACCGGCTTCTTACCAAGTGCAGTGTAATATTCAGTAAAATAAGAAATTAAGTATCCAACTGATAAACCTACTAAGGTTGCATAAAAAACATTCATTCTACTAACATCAAGAATTCCTTCTCCAAAGAAGTTCATTTTTAATGTTTCCGGCAACATCCAAGTCACTAAAAAATACCCAGCTGCGGCAGAAATGAGAATAGATGAAATATTTCCAATATTTAATGCAGTTTGTACCTGGGCTTCCTTTGCGTCATTACTTGAAATTCTTACTAAAAATGTTCCAATTATAGATGCAATAATACCTAAGCCTGCAATCATAATCGGCAATAAAATAGGACCCATTCCGTTGAAGGCATCTGTGAATTGCTTTCCGTTAGCAATTGACATATCTTGAATGATGTAATTTCCTAAGACCATTGAAGCTAATACTGTGGCTACATAAGACCCAAATAAATCAGCTCCCATTCCAGCAACATCACCTACATTATCCCCAACGTTATCAGCAATTGTAGCAGGGTTCCTTGGATCATCCTCAGGAATTCCAGCTTCAACTTTTCCAACTAAATCAGCACCAACATCAGCAGCTTTAGTGTAAATACCACCACCAACTCTCGCAAACAATGCGATTGATTCAGCACCTAATGAAAATCCTGCTAATGCCTCAAGTACCATGGTCATTTGATTGTAGAAATTACCATCTTCAGTTATCCATCTGCTTACAAAAACCATAAAGAACAAACTCAATCCTAAAACCGCCAAGCTTGCAACTCCAAGTCCCATAACAGTTCCTCCACCGAAAGATACATTTAATGCTTTTGGAAGTGAAGTTTTCGCAGCTTCTGTTGTTCTAACATTTGCGTCAGTTGCTATTCGCATTCCGATATTACCTGCAACAGCAGAGAATACTGCACCTACAATAAAAGCCGGCACAATCATCCAATGGGTTGTTGGTACGACTAACGAGATTCCAAATAAGGCAGCGGATGCGATAATTACAAAAACAAAAAGAAGTTTATATTCTGCACTTAAAAAAGCCATTGCCCCTTCTTTAATGCTTCTGGCTATGCCTTGCATTTTTTCGTCACCAGCTGGTTGTGCTTTTACCCAAGCCATTTTAATAAACATAAATACTAAGCCTAGAATGGCTAATCCGATTGGCACAAAAATTAAATTTGATTCCATAATTAATTTGAATATGGTTAATTACAATTAGGGCGCAAAAGTAGTTTTTTCCGC
>VGMK01000005.1 GCA_016866375.1 Bacteroidota bacterium | reverse complement strand
CCGGGAAGAATTACAAAAGATCCCAAACGGTAAACTAAAATCAGCAGGAGTGTGTAAAGAATACGTTTTCTTAATTCTTCAACCGCCCAAATCTTCTTTAAATTTTGAATTAACCGTTTCATTTATTCAAGTTTTAAATAGTGTTGTGTGTTCCACCAACAGCCTCAATTGCCGCGATCGCAGACGCAGAAAATGCATTCGCCGATATGGAAACTTTAACATTTAACTTGCCTCTTCCCAAAATTTTAACCCTATCATTCGTGGATACTACACCGTTTGCCTTCAATACCTCGAAATCAATTTCAACGATTCCTTGAGCAGCAAGTGATTCAATAATATCGAGATTTACCGCTTTGAACTCAATTCTATTGATATTTTTAAATCCAAACTTCGGGATGCGTCTTTGCAAAGGCATCTGCCCTCCCTCAAAGCCAATTTTTGTTTTGTATCCTGAACGAGACTTAGCTCCTTTATGGCCCCTGGTAGAAGTTCCTCCATGCCCAGATCCCTGACCTCTTCCAATCCTTCTCTCCTTCTTTACTGCACCATTTGCCGGTGTTAAATTACTTAAATTCATTTCTTCTATTTTTATTCTACCACTTCAATTAGGTGTCTCACTTTTGCAATCATCCCAAGAATTTGTGGGGTTGCTTCTTTCTCGATCGTCTGATTTAACTTTCTAAATCCAAGTGCTTCTATCGTAGCTTTCTGACGAGCAGGACGTTTGATTGCACTTTTAACCTGTTTTATTTTAATTGTACTCATGTTTAATTATCCGTTAAATACTTTGTTTAACTCTATTCCACGCTGTCGAGCAACTCCAACAGCGTCGCGCATTTTTTCTAGCGCATCGATTGTAGCTTTAACAACATTATGTGGATTTGAGGACCCTTGACTCTTAGCTAATACATTGTGAATACCAACGCTTTCTAGAACTGCCCTCATGGCACCTCCAGCGATAACTCCCGTACCTGGTGTTGCGGGCTTCAACAAAACCTGTGCACCACCATATTTCCCATGCTGTTGATGGGGCACTGTTCCCTTCAAAATTGGCACTCGAATCAAATTCTTTTTCGCGTCGTCGATTCCTTTGGTTATTGCTTCCGTTACCTCTTTAGCCTTTCCTAGGCCGTGACCAACGACTCCATTTTCGTCACCAACAACTACGATTGCGGAGAAGCTAAAAGTTCTACCGCCTTTGGTTACTTTTGTTACACGATTTACTGCCACGAGTTTATCTTTTAACTCGATATCTGCCGATTTTACTCTATTTACTGTTTGAGCTGCCATTATTTATTAAAAATTAAGTCCACCTTCGCGCGCTGCATCTGCCAGAGATTTGACACGACCGTGATACAAGTAACCATTTCTGTCAAATACCGCAGAAGAAATCCCTGCTTTTTGTGCTTTTTCCGCAATCAATTTACCCACTGCAGTTGCTTGATTTGTTTTATTTCCTTCCTTATTAACTTTTTCTTTCAATGAACCCGCAGAAACAATTGTTTTTCCGGTTAGGTCATCAATAAGCTGAGCATAAATTTGTTTATTACTTCTAAATACGCTCAGTCTTGGTAACTCGTTGGTTCCAAAAATCTTTTTACGAATTCTTCTTTTAATCTTAGCTCTCCTTTGTACTTTGTTTAGTGCCATGATACTTAATAAAATATTATTTTTTACCTGCTGACTTACCAGCTTTTCTTCTAGTTTCTTCACCCATAAATCGAATTCCCTTTCCTTTGTAAGGTTCAGGTTTTCTTAAGGATCTTATTTTTGCTGCAACCTGCCCCAACAATTGTTTATCATGTGATTCTAAGGTCACAACGGGTGGCTGCCCTTTTTCAGTATTCGCTGAAACTTTTACTTCTGCGGGAATTTCCATCACAATTGCATGAGAAAAACCCAAGGACAATTCCAATTGCTGCCCGGATGTATTTGCACGATAACCTACACCTATAACTTCGAGTTTCTGAGTAAATCCCTCAGAGACACCTATAATCATGTTATGAATCAGGGCACGGTACAAACCGTGTTTTGAACGGTGATCGGGCGCGTCTGATTTTCTCGTAAAAGTTATAACTCCATTATCGATTATCATTTCCACACAATCGTCTAATGATTGCTCTAATTGACCTTTCTTACCTTTTACGGTCACCATTCCCGCTTGTTGAGAAATCTCTACACCCGTTGGAATCGTTATTATTGCTTTACCTATTCTCGACATTACTTAATTTTAATATACGTAACAAATTACTTCTCCGCCAATATTTAATTTTCTTGCTTCTTTGTCAGTTATTACTCCTTTAGAAGTAGAAACTATTGCAATTCCGAGACCATTCAATACACGTGGCATCGTTTCCGAACCGCTATATTTTCTCAAACCAGGGCGAGAAGCTCTCTGTAATTTTGTAATTGCAGGAACACGAGTTGATTGATTATATTTCAACGCAATTTTTATAAGCCCTTGTTTTGAATCATCCTCGAATTTATAATTCAAAATATACCCTTGATCGAATAGAATTTGAGTCATCGCTTTTTTCATATTCGAAGAAGGTATCTCCACGATTTTTAAACCCGCCGAACTAGCGTTGCGGATTCTTGTTAGATAATCTGATATTGGATCTGTATTCATTTTTTTTCTTTATTTACCAACTACTTTTTCTCACTCCAGGGATTTTTCCTTCGAGTGCCATTTCTCTGAAAGTCACACGAGATAAACCAAAATCTCTCATATAGCCTCTTGGTCTCCCTGTCAATCCACACCGATTATGCTTCCTTACTTTTGCTGAATTTGCAGGTAACTGCTGTAATTTCAACATAGCTTCCCATTTTTGAGATTGTAAATCATCTGATGAATCAGTAGATTTTAAAATCTTGATCAGCTCAACCCTCTTTTCAGCATATCGATTAACTAACCTTTCTCTTTTGCGCTCTCGCGCTTTCATTGATTCTTTTGCCATTTCTTACTTATTTTTTTGTGAATGGAAAACCAAATGCATCCAGAAGCGCTTTTGCTTCTTCATCATTTTGCGCTGATGTTACGAAAGTTATATCCATTCCTAGTATTCGATTAACCTTATCTATATCGATTTCGGGGAAAATAATATGCTCTTTAATCCCTAAGTTGAAGTTGCCTCTTCCATCAAATCCTTTTGGATTAATTCCTCTAAAATCACGTGTTCTCGGTAATGCCACTGCCAGAAGTCTGTCTAAGAAATCATACATACGGTCACCCCTTAAGGTAACTTTTGTTCCTATCGGCATTCCTTTTCTTAGTTTGAAATTAGAAATATCTTTCTTAGACATAGTTGTGATAGCCTTTTGACCTGCAATTCTAGATAAGTCTGCAGCAGCACTCTCTATCAGTTTCTTATCAGCAACAGCGTCTCCCATGCCTTGACTCAATATTATCTTTTTCAATTTTGGAACTCTCATTGTTGACTTGAAACCAAATCTGTCAGTCAACGACTTCACGATTTCTCCTTTATACTTTTCTTTTAATCTTGGCTTGTATGTCATTGTTTTATCACCTCCCCTGATTTTTTTGAGTAGCGTACTAATTTACCTTTATCATCAAGTTTTCTGCCCAATCGAGAAGCAACACCTTTGAAAACCAGCATCAAATTTGACAAATGGATCGATCCAGGCTTCTCTTCAATTCCCCCTTGTGGATTACTCGCACTGGGCTTGACATGTTTTTTTATAATGTTCACTCCTTCCACAACAGCCCGCATTTTTTCACGGTCAACTGCAAGAACTTTACCCTCCTGTCCTTTAGACTCTCCGCTGTTAATTCTTACCGTGTCTCCAACTTTAATATGTAACTTCTTTTGCATCATTTACTATTTTACAGCACCTCTGGTGCTAATGAAACAATCTTCATGTAATTGTTTTCACGAAGCTCTCTAGCCACAGGGCCAAAAATACGGGTCCCTCTCATTTCACCTGTTTGATTCAAAATCACACATGCATTGTCGTCAAATCTGATGTAGGATCCGTCTGCACGCCGTACTTCTTTTTTAGTTCGAACAATTACCGCTTTTGCAACTGCCCCTTTTTTGACTCCACCATTGGGCAGGGCACTCTTGACAGCAACAACAATTTTATCCCCTACACAGGCGTATCGTTTTCTTGTGCCTCCTAATACGCGTATACACAATACTTCTTTTGCGCCCGAATTGTCTGCAACTGATAATCTAGATTCTGTTTGTATCATTTTTTCAGGTTATTTAGCTCTTTCAACAATTTCAACTAACCTCCAATTCTTTGATTTACTTAACGGTCGCGTTTCCGCTATTCTAACCGTATCTCCGACATGCGACTCATTTTTTTCGTCATGGGCAACAAACTTGGTGGTTTTCTTGACAAATTTTCCATATTTCGGGTGCTTCACTTTACGCTCAACTGCAACAACGATTGATTTTTCCATTTTATCACTCGTTACTAAACCGATTCTTTCCTTTCTTAAATTGCGCTTTTCCATATTGGGTAATTAATTTTTGCTTAAGCTTGATTTGATCTTTTGGTTAATTCAGAACTCAATCGCGCTATCACCTTTCTCATTCCTCTTATTCTAAGGGGGTTTTCAATTGGGGCCATCTTGTGAGTCAATTTTAAATTCGCATATTGATTTTTAAAATCTGAAAGTCTATTTTTCAAATCTTCTATTGACAATTTATTAATTTCTTGCTGTTTCATAATCAAACGTTAAGCTGGTATTACAAAATCGTTGCGGACAACGAACTTACATTTTACTGGTAACTTCTGAGCTGCTAACCTCAAAGCTTCTTTCGCTACTTCATAAGGTACTCCGTCTGCCTCGAACATAATGCAACCAGGTTTAATAACCGCAACCCAGTGGCTTGGGGCACCTTTACCTTTACCCATTCTTACTTCTGCTGGTTTCGAGGTTACAGGCTTGTCTGGAAATATGCGAATCCAGACTTTCCCTTCTCTCTTCATGTAACGCGTAACGGCAATACGAGAAGCCTCAATTTGACGTGAGGTAATCCACCCTGGTTCCAATGATTTTAATCCAAAAGATCCGAATGAAATTGTAGAACCGCGATGAGCTAAGCCTCTATTTCGTCCTTTTTGAACTCTTCTGAATTTTGTTCTTTTCGGTTGTAACATTTCTAACTAACTTAATATATTACTTTTTTTTCCTTTTATCTCCTGAAGATTTTCGTTCTCCTTGACTTGCATTAGATCCGGCCGAGGCAGATATACCTAAATTAGGAGATAAATCTCTTTTACCGTAAACTTCACCACGACAAATCCATACTTTAATCCCAAGTCTTCCGTAGGTTGTATGAGCTTCTGATACAGCATAGTCGATATCGGCTCTGAAGGTATGAAGGGGTGTTCTGCCATCTTTATACATTTCAGAGCGAGCCATTTCTGCACCGTTTAATCGTCCAGAAATTTTAATTTTAATACCCTCTGCACCCATTCTCATCGTTCCAGCAATTGCCATTTTAATGGCTCTTCGAAAGGAGATGCGCGCCTCAAGTTGTCTTGCCACACCATCAGCTACGAGCCGAGCATCCAACTCAGGTCTCTTTACCTCGAAAATATTTATTTGAATTTCCTTTTTTGTAATTTTCTTTAACTCCTCTTTCAGCTTATCGACTTCTTGTCCTCCTTTACCTATAATAACACCTGGCCTTGCTGTATTAATTGTTACAATTACCAATTTCAAGGTGCGCTCTATAATTATTTTCGAAATGCTGGCCTTAGCCAATCTCGCATTTAAATAACGACGAATTTGATCGTCTTCAACTATTTTATCACGATAATCGCTACCGCCGTACCAATTCGATTCCCATCCGTGAATGTAACCGAGTCTATTACCTATTGGATTTGTTTTTTGTCCCATTTCTTTTTTTATTTAGCGCCATCAACGATGATGGTAACGTGATTTGATCTTTTTCTAATTCTGTGTGCTCTTCCTTGGGGGGCTGGTTGAATTCTCTTCATGATAGTACCTCCGCCCACTTCCACTGATCGAACCACTAATACCTCTTGGCTAATGTCTGAGCCTTCATTTTTTTGCTCCCAATTTGCAATGGCTGATCGAAGTAATTTCTCCATACTATTGGATGCTTCTTTCCCATTAAAATGCAAAATATTGAGCGCTTTATTTACTTCAACTCCTCGAATTAAATCTGCTAATAATCTCATCTTGCGAGGAGAAATTGGAGAATTATTCAGTTTCGCGACGGCGATGGACTTTTTATTCTCTTTAAGCTTTTCAGCTGTTAAACGTTTCCTTGCTCCCATAACTTATAACTTAGCGTTTCTTATCTTTTTTATTACCGGCATGCCCACGGAAGTTTCGTGTTGGAGAAAATTCTCCCAATTTATGACCAACCATATTTTCCGTTATAAAAACAGGAATAAACTTATTTCCATTATGCACAGCAAAAGTCAAACCTACAAATTCAGGGGTGATGGTTGAAGCTCTTGACCATGTCTTGATAACTGATTTGCGATTTGAAGCCTGAGCTTCGTCTACTCTTTTCATCAATTTATAATGCACGAAAGGCGGTTTTTTTAACGAACGGCTCATAACTTATTTTTTTCTTCTTTCAATTATTAAATTATTGGAATATTTGGTTTTCGATCTAGTTTTATAGCCTTTCGCAGGTAAACCTTTCCTTGACCTAGGATGTCCACCGGCATTTCGACCTTCACCACCTCCCATAGGATGGTCAACAGGATTCATAACAACACCCCTAACTCGAGACCTTCTTCCTAGCCATCTTGAACGTCCAGCTTTTCCTGAAACTACCAGATTGTGTTCTGCATTTGATACTGATCCAATCGTCGCCAAACACGTAGTTAGTATCATTCTTGTTTCTCCTGAAGGCATTTTAATGATAGCGTAACTTCCATCTCTTGCACTTAATTGAGCAAAGGTTCCAGCACCACGCGCAACAACTGCACCTTTCCCTGGAGACATTTCAATATTATGAATAACTGTTCCCAGAGGAATGTCAGCCAAGTACATTGCGTTTCCTAAGTTGGGTGTGGCTGTTTTACCGGATAAGACAACCTCACCGACTTTTAATCCAGACGGGGCGATTATATATCTTTTTTCACCATCTGCATAATGTAAAAGGGCGATATTAGCCGTTCGATTGGGATCGTACTCAATTGCTTTTACTGTTGCCGGAATATCAAATTTATCTCTTTTGAAATCAACTACACGATACTTTTGCTTATGACCACCTCCTATGTAACGCATTGTCATGCGGCCGTCATTATTTCTACCACCTGATTTCTTCAATGGGGATATCAAGCTTTTTTCAGGTTTAGACTTTGTAATGTCAGTCATTTCCATCGCCACTTTATGACGTGTACCTGGAGTAATTGGTTTAAATTTTTTTAAACTCATGGCTCATCATTAATAATTGTTAAACAAATCAATGGTTTCACCATCTGCGACCGTTACCACCGCCTTTTTCCATTGCTTGCTTTTTTGCTGAACAATTCCCTTGTTGGTGTATTTAACAGAGGATTTACCACCGCCATAATTTGACGTACGAACATCTGTGACATGTACTCCATACGTTTTCTCGACGGCTTGTTTTATTTCTATTTTATTCGCCCTTCTATCTACCTCAAAACTAAATCTATTCAACTTTTCACTTGCTGAGGAGGCTTTCTCGGTAATCAATGGCTTCTTAATTATAGTTTGCATCTTCAATTAATTCAAAATATTTTCAATTTTCTCAACCGCGTCTTTCACCAATACTACTTTCTTTGCATTTAGAATATCGTAAGTATTGAAAGATTCCACGGATACAACTTTTACTTTTCCCAAATTACGAGAGGCCAAATAAATGTTATCTGAAGGACTAGCCAGGATAAAAAGAACTTTTTCATTTTCAAGTTTTAGACCCTGCAAAACAGAAACCAAATTTTTAGTTTTTGCTTCCTCGAGGTTGAAACTATCCAATATTATAAGTCCGTCTTGCTGAACTTTATATGCAAATGCAGATCTTCGTGCCAATCTCTTCAGCTTTACGTTTAATTTAAAGTGATAGTTACGCGGACGGGGACCAAATATCCGACCACCGCCAACACGAGTTCCTGACTTTGCACTTCCTGCACGAGCTCCACCTGTGCCCTTTTGTTTCTTTAATTTCTTAGTAGAACCAGAAATTTCATTTCTTTCTTTGGACTTGTGGGTACCTTGTCTTCGGTTTGCTAAATGCTGCTTAACATCCAAATAAATTGCATGATTATTAGGCTCTATACCAAATATTTCGTCAGATAGATTTAAAGATTTAGCCGTAGCTTTTCCCGAAATGTCAACTAATTTTACTTTCATCACTTTCTTATTGTCACTGTTGAACCATTAGCACCAGGAACAGAACCCTTTACGATTACAATGTTCTTGTCGGCCATTACTTTTAATATCTGGAGATTCGGAACCAAACGTCGTTTATTCCCCATTTGCCCAGCCATTCTCATACCTTTAAATACACGGGCTGGATAGGAACATGCACCAATTGATCCTGGAGCCCTTAGTCTATTATGCTGACCGTGAGTTGACTGACCCACCCCGCCGAATCCGTGTCTACGAACTACACCTTGGAATCCTTTTCCTTTTGATGTTCCGATTACGTCAACGAATTCTCCCTCCTCAAAAATTGTAGCATCTACTGTATCACCAATATTCAAACCATCGAATCCTTTAAATTCTACTAATTTAGATTTAGGAGCGGTGTTGGCTTTTTTAAAATGACCCTTTAAAGCATTCGGAGTATTTTTTTCTTTTCTATCTCCGAAACCCAACTGAACCGACTCGTAACCATCTTTATCTTGTGTTTTAATTTGAGTAACAACACAAGGACCAGCCTCTATCACTGTGCATGGTAATGCCTTACCCTCGGCACTGTAGATGCTAGTCATTCCTACTTTACGACCTATTATTCCTGGCATTTTTATTTGTTTAAATTATTATACTTTAATCTCCACGTCTACGCCACTCGGTAATTCGAGCTTCATAAGCGCATCAACAGTTTTTGAACTGCTACTGTAGATATCCATTAACCGTTTGTAGGCACACAACTCAAATTGCTCTCTCGCTTTTTTGTTGACGTGTGGTGAACGCAATACCGTATAAATTCTTTTGTGAGTTGGAAGCGGAATTGGACCACTTACAACAGCACCTGTTGACTTAACTGTTTTTACGATTTTTTCTGCGGACTTATCCAGCAAGTTGTGATCGTAAGACTTTAATTTAATTCTAATTTTCTGGCTCATTTTATATCAATTAAGCTGTAATTTTTCCATTTGCCTTAGCTACAACATCATCAGAAATTTGCTTCGGTGCCTCTGCATAATGAGAAAATTCCATGGATGAAGTTGCGCGTCCCGAAGTTATTGTTCTCAACTGTGTCACGTATCCAAACATTTCTGAAAGAGGAACGTCTGCTTTTAAAACTTTGGCACCATTTCTATCATCCATTCCTTTCATCATACCTCGTCTTCTATTTAAATCCCCGACAACGTCTCCCATATTTTCCTCTGGGGTCACAACCTCTAATTTCATAATCGGCTCTAAAAGTACTGGGGAGCAGGACTTAAGAGCAGTTCTGTAGGCCATTTTAGCACATAACTCGAAGGACAAAGAATCAGAATCGACATTGTGGTATGATCCATCTACAAGCTCAACACGCATCGCATCCAATGGGAACCCTGCTAACACCCCATTTTTCATGGATTCCTTAAAACCTTTTTCAACAGAAGGGATAAACTCCCTTGGTATATTTCCACCTTTGATGCTGTTTATAAACTCTAAGCCAGATTTAGTTTGATCTGTTTGTGGGGAAATTTTCACTAATATATCTGCAAATTTACCTCGACCACCCGTTTGCTTTTTATAAACTTCCCTATGATCAGACGATCCATTAATATTTTCGCGATATGCCACCTGAGGGGCACCTTGATTCACTTCTACTTTAAATTCTCTTTTTAGTCGATCGATAATGATTTCGAGGTGAAGCTCCCCCATTCCCGAAATGATCGTTTGACCAGTTTCTTCGTCAGTATTGACTCTAAATGTTGGATCTTCCTCAGCTAGTTTTGATAAACCGATTGACAAACGATCTGTATCTGCCTGTGTTTTCGGTTCAATTGCTAGTCCAATTACTGGATCAGGAAAAACCATTGACTCTAGCATAATTGGTGCATTCTCTGCACACAATGTATCTCCAGTTTTAATATCTTTAAAACCAACAACTGCTCCAATATCTCCGGCGCCTAGTTCAGGAATTTGATTTTGCTTATTGGCATGCATTTGGAAAATTCGAGAAATCCTCTCTTTATTCTCAGACCTTGTGTTTAATACGTATGATCCTGCTTCTAATTTTCCTGAATATGCACGCACAAAACACAAACGACCGACAAAAGGATCGGTTGCAATTTTAAATGCCAATGCCGAAAAAGGTTCGTTGTAAGCAGGTTTTCTGCTCACCTCTTGATCTGTTTTGGGATTTGTCCCCTTAATGTCTTCAATGTCAAGTGGTGATGGTAAAATCTCCATTACCATGTCTAACATTGCCTGAACACCTTTATTTTTGAAAGACGAGCCACACATCATCGGAACAACTTTACCCGCGATTGTGGCTTGTCGCAAAGCATCCAAAATTTCTCTTTCAGTTAATGAATTCTCATCTTCAAAGAATTTCTCCATAAGGGAATCATCAAATTCTGCAACAGCCTCAAGTAACTCGCTTCTCAAACGGCGTGCTTCGTCCATAACATCTGCTGGTATTTCCACCTCCTTATACGTCATTCCAAAATCGTCTTCATTCCAAACGATCCCTTTAAAATTGATTAGGTCAACGACTCCTTTGAAATTATCTTCTTCACCGATATTAATTTGGAGCGGAAGGGCATGACTACCCAACATATCTTTTACCTGTTTACAGACTTTTAAAAAATCTGCTCCCTGCCTGTCCATTTTGTTCACAAAACCAATACGTGGAACGTTGTAATTATTAGCAAGTCTCCAATTGGTCTCAGACTGTGGCTCAACTCCATCCACGGCTGAGAACAAAAATACCAAGCCATCCAAAACTCTCAATGATCTATTCACTTCAACAGTAAAGTCAACGTGACCAGGGGTATCAATTATATTTACGTGATACTTCTGTCCTCTGTAGTTCCAGTTCAAGGTAGTAGCAGCAGAGGTAATGGTAATACCCCTTTCTTGTTCCTGCTCCATCCAATCCATTGTGGCCGCACCGTCGTGTACTTCACCTATTTTATGATTGACCCCGCCATAAAACAAAATCCTCTCAGTGGTTGTAGTTTTACCGGCATCAATGTGCGCCGCAATACCTATATTCCTTGTAAACTTCAGATCTCGTGCCATATCTTAAAATCTAAAATGTGAAAACGCCTTGTTCGCCTCAGCCATTCTTATCGTATCCTCTTTCTTTTTAAAGGCAGCGCCCTCCTCTTTTGCAGCAGCAATAATTTCTGACGCTAATTTTTGCGACATTGTTTTTTCGTTGCGTTTTCTTGCGTATCCAATCAACCACTTCATCGCCAAAGATGACTTTCTTTCTTCTCGAACCGGAGTGGGAATTTGAAACGTAGCTCCTCCAACCCGTCTGCTTCTTACCTCAACACTCGGGGTAACATTTTCTAATGCTTTTCTCCAAACGCTCAATCCCTCTTGATCGTCAATTTTTTTGTTAACAATTTCAATTGCCTCGTAAAAAATATGGAATGCCAAACTCTTTTTTCCTGAGTACATTAAGTTATTGACAAATTTTGTCACCACCACATCATTAAACTTGGGATCTGGTAGAATAACGTTTTTTTTCGCTTTTCTTCTTCTCATCTTCTAAAGCTTTGATTATTTCTGCTTAGGTCTTTTAGTACCATATTTGGATCTTCGCTGACTTCTTCCTTGAACACCTGCAGTATCCTCGGCTCCTCTCACGATGTGATATCGGACCCCGGGAAGGTCTTTTACCCTTCCCCCTCTAACTAATACTAAGGAGTGTTCTTGTAGATTGTGACCTTCTCCACCGATATACGCATTGACCTCTTTTCCGTTCGTTAATCGAACACGAGCAACTTTCCGCATTGCAGAATTCGGCTTTTTAGGTGTCGTTGTGTAAACACGTACGCACACACCTTTTCGTTGGGGACATGAATCAAGCGCAGCAGACTTACTTTTTTTGACCACCGCAGTTCTTCCTTTGCGAACTAATTGTTGTATAGTTGGCATAAAATACTCTTGTTATTAATAATAAATAATACCTCCTCAAACGCACTTTGAGGGGTGCAAAGATACTACATTTATTTAATATAACAAGTTCTGTGAAAAAAAAGATTATTTTATTTTTTGCAATAAATTTCTGTGGAACAAGCCTTGAAGTGAAATCCCATTTTTGTATTTTGAAGGAATTAATTTCTGTACATCAGTGCTTTCACTGCAGCAACAACTCTATCAACATTAGGAAGCGCTGCCTCAATCAATGAAGGAGAAAAAGCAAACGGAGTGTCTGTCTGCATGACGCGCAAGACTGGCGCATCTAAGTGATCAAAAGCATAACGCTGTAGGTGATATGATATTTCCGAGGCTATTGATGCGAGCGGCCACGACTCCTCTAATACAACACAGCGATTCGTTTTCTTAACAGATTCTACAATTGTATTGTAATCAATTGGGCGAATCGTTCTTAAATCAATTATTTCCAATTGAATATTTTCTTTAGCCAAAACTTCAGCTGCTTCTTGTGCAATTTTAATTATCTTCCCAAAAGTAACGAGCGTAACATCAATTCCTTTCCGTTTTATATCAGCTATACCAATAGGGATAATAAATTCTCCCTCGGGAACCTCCCCCTTATCGCCGTACATTTTTTCTGATTCCAAAAAAACAACTGGATCGTTATCTCTGATTGCCGCTTTCAACAATCCTTTCGCATCTGCTGGATTGGAGGGGGTAATTACTTTTAAGCCTGGCACATGCGCATAAAATGCTTCAAAACTTTGAGAGTGAGTTGCCGCAAGCTGGCCTGCTTGACCATTTCCACCCCTGAAGACTATCGGACAATTATATTGTCCACCGGACATTTGTAGCATTTTTGCGGCAGAGTTTATTATTTGATCAGCTGCGAGTATGGCAAAGTTCCATGTCATAAATTCTACAATTGGGCGAAGGCCATTCATTGATGCACCCACGGCGATACCACTGAATCCTAGTTCAGCTATTGGTGTATCTATTACGCGTTTTGGACCAAATTCTTCCAACATACCCTGAGAAACCTTGTAAGCACCGTTATACTCTGCTACTTCTTCTCCCATAAGGAATACTGATGGGTCTCTTCTCATCTCCTCTGACATAGCCTCACGCAGTGCCTCTCTGAATTGAATAACTTTCATGCTAATATTTTCTGTGTGTAAATTTACAACAAAAACTTAAAAATTTTAATCCTTTATGCCACTCTTAACTTGGCGAGCTTTGACTTTTTAAGAGCATTTTTTGCATAAGTCAAGGACACAATTAATTCATTTTCTTTATTACCTGGGGCCTGATACATTGCTTCAAGAAGAATTGCCTCACATATCGAGCGAAGCCCTCGAGCACCTAATTTATACTCAATAGCTTTTTGAACAATAAAATCCAAGGTTTCTCTGTCAAACTTCAATTGAATTCCATCCAAATCAAAAAGATATGTATATTGCTTTATGAGTGCATTTTTAGGCTCTGTAAGGATGCGTCTCAAAGCCGACTCATCGAGTGGTTCGAGGTAAGTTAGAACTGGGAATCGGCCTATGAGTTCTGGAATTAATCCAAAGGAGCGAATATCCATAGGCGTAATGTGCTTCAGCAAGCAATCATCTTGTATGGTTTCCTCCACTGAATTACTAAAACCGATGGCCTGCCTATTTACCCGACTTCCAATTATATATTCGATACCATCAAAGGCACCACCACAAATAAATAAAATATTCCTAGTATCAATTTGAATCATTTTTTGTTCGGGATGTTTTCGACCTCCTTGGGGTGGAACATTTACAACGGTTCCCTCCAACAATTTTAATAAGGCCTGTTGAACACCCTCTCCTGATACATCACGAGTTATTGATGGGTTGTCACTTTTACGGGCAATCTTATCAATTTCGTCAATAAACACAATACCTCTTTGAGCTCGTTCGACTTGATAATCGGACGCTTGCAGGAGACGGGACAATATACTTTCAACATCTTCACCTACGTAGCCTGCCTCAGTTAGAACCGTTGCATCCGCTATACAAAAAGGCACTTCTAATAATTTGGCAATAGTTTTGGCCAGAAGTGTCTTACCTGTTCCCGTTCTTCCAACCAAAATAACATTAGATTTCTCAATCTCTATTTCATCTTTATTTTCTTGATTCAGGCGTTTGTAATGGTTATAAACAGCCACAGCAAGTACTTTTTTGGCATCCTCTTGACCAATAACAAACTCATCCAACTTTTCTTTGATTTTTGGTGGAGTTGGAAGTACTAATTTGCCGGAAGCATTGTTTTTTAGTGGCTCAACTTGTAATTTTTCATCACGAACAATTTTTGCTGCCTGCTCTACACAGTTGTCGCAGATATGACCCGAAACCCCGGCTATAAGCATTCCTACGCTCTGACGACTTGATCCACAGAAAGAACAAATGGCCTCTTTTTTTGTCACCTTACTTTGAATTTCTCATTAAAACTTCGTCAACCATACCATAGGCTTTTGCCTCCTCCGAGGTCATCCAATAATCTCTGTCTGAGTCCGCCCAAACCTTATCATAGTCTTGCTTTGCGTGAGTTGCAATGATATCGTAAAGTTCTTTCTTCAATTTTTGAATTTCCCTTGCTGTGATTTCAATATCAGAGGCCTGCCCTTCTGCTCCTCCAAGAGGTTGATGAATCATTACCCGAGAATGCTTCAATGCGCTTCGCTTTCCGTCTGCACCGGCACAGAGAAGGACAGCTCCCATTGAGGCAGCTATACCTGTACAAATCGTTGCTACGTCAGGCCGAATATACTGCATAGTGTCGTAGATTCCTAATCCAGCGTAAACCGATCCTCCTGGAGAATTCAAGTAAATTTGAATGTCTTTCTTCGAATCAACTGACTCTAGAAACAATAGTTGTGCATTAATGATATTGGCTACCTGATCATTTATGCCGGTACCCAAAAATATTATTCGATCCATCATTAAACGGGAGAACACATCCATTTGCGTCATATTCAATGGTCGCTCTTCAATGATATAAGGAGTAAGTGATGACTCGATATAATGATCTACAAACATGCTATTTAAGCCAATATGTTTTGTTGCAAATTTTCTAAATTCTTTACTGTACATAGGTCCTATAATTGTGCCTTCAAAATTAAAGATTCTTAACGAAACTCGGAATATTTTTTTACTAATTTTAAGGTGCATATGTCGCTACTCGAAGAAATACGAGGAAAAAAAATACTCTTATCACCATTGAATTGGGGAATGGGGCACGTTTCGAGGTGTGTTGCACTCATTGATAAACTGAAAAATAACAATCACATAATAGTTGCATGTAATGAGATACAACGTAATGTAATTGAACAGTATCATTCTAACATAGAGTATGTAGATTTGATTGGATATCCATTTAATTTTCGCGAGAAAAAAAGTTATTTCCTGGATATTTTAGTTAATTTCAATGATCTCAGAAAACACATGATCTACGATCATGAACAATGTGAAATTTTATGTAAAAAAAAGCAGGTAGAATTGGTCATTTCTGACCATAGGTATGGATTTTACAGCACGGAAACTTATTCTGTTTTTTTAACTCATCAGGTTCACTTACCTCTGCCATGGCACCTTAGATTTTTACAAGGTTATCATAAAAAATTAATATCAAGATTTGAGGAAATATGGATTGTTGATGACTTTAAACTAAAATTAGCAGGGAAGCTAAGTAATCCCTCAGATTCGATGCCATGCTTCAACGTTGGTTTACTTTCAAGATTCGAATCACAAGAGGCATCTGTTACTAAAAAGGGACATTTCTTGGTGCTAAGCGGACCAATGGTCCATTGGAAATTTCTCTTCGATTCATTTCGTAATTTTTCATTTGATGGAATTATTGGACCAGAGGAGGGACTGAGTTTAGCCAAGAATTTGAAAATTCCACTTTATTTAAGTTCCGATTGGAGACATATTGATCAGCTACTCCTTTCCTGTGATAAAATATATGGTTTCGCGGGATACACAACCATCATGGATATTCAATTTTTAAAATGCAATCATCACCTCATTGCATGTCCTGGCCAATATGAACAGCGGTATTTGAAGGACTTGCTCTATTGTTAAAAGAAAATGGCGACCGAATAAGTCGCCATTTCATTTTATTATTTCTTTTACAATCAGTTCACTGCGCTTGTGAATGTTGTATTTTGCATAAATTTCAAAAATTCCCTATCTTTTGAAGCCTTGACCTTTAACTCAGGACTCATTGCAAATGCATTCTTCAAGTGATTCACAACGGCATCAACTGACTCTCCTGAGCGAGCCGCAATAATTGCAGAAAGATAATGTGTCAACGCATTGGCTGTTATCTTTTTCAAGGTTGACTTCGCTAGTTCTAATTTTCCACTTAAAACTTCTGCAAGAGCTTTGTTGAAAGATTCACTCGTAAATCCTTTTAAAGCATCAGGATAGTTTCCATCGAGCAAATCCAAAATAGCTGTGTTGTAAGCTACAGCAGAATTCTCATCCGAGCTAGCTTTCTTCGCCTGCGTGGTGAATTTGCGAGCACCTGCTCTATCCCCATTGATCATGGCAGAGGCAGCAAGATTATTGAGCGTCGCAAAATTCACACTCAATTGATTCGCTTTTTCAAATGCGGCAGAGGCAGCACTAAACTTGCTATTTAGAAACAGTGCTACACCGCTATTGTTGTGCACTCGTGAGTCTGTAGCGTATGTTTGTGTTCCCGTCGAATACAACGCAACTTTGTCATTAACATTTGTCATGAGATTCTCAGCCGTATATAATAATTCTTCCACCGTTAAGGACGACGGATTCGACACTGCACGTGCGCTAAGTTCCTCATCAGACAATCCTATCTCTGTGTAGTTTAAAACGATTACTGATCTTCGAATTGCAGGAAATACCTCTTTTTCTAATTTTTCGTAGGACTTACCTAAATCTTTAAGCATTTGTTCTTTTTGGTCAGCCGTACCTTGCATTTCAACGGCCCGAATAAATAAAGCTTTGTAATTATCGTCAATTGATTTTGTAGCCGCAAGTTGTTTTTTAAATCCTTCAAAATCCTCTCCAAATTGACTCGTACTATAGTTTGAAGGATTCGAAAGAACAGAAATTTTAGCTTTTTTGAAAACATCAAGCATCGCTTTTTTTCCTACATTGGCACGATCTTCAGAAAGGGTAGAATTTCGAGATTCTTCACCGTCGGGTGAAGCGTAGCCCTTAATTTCAATTGAATTAATGATAATATTTGGATTTTTCTGATTTTTCTTTACCCAATTCACAAGTTCGACAACATCCATATCCTTCAATTCATTTGGACGAATTACAAATTTTCCCCTCTCAAAATTAATTTTTGCTTCCATCACTTTTTTCACCTCTCTCTTAAAATTATCGGGTATTGTGATAGTTTTAAACGCTCGATTCACTAACAACGGAGTGATAATCGTAGCATCTGCAATTTTTGTTGCAGGAATAGCCTCTTTTGATTTTTCCTTTTTCCCTTTGAAGACCTTTCCGCTTATCATTAGATCAGCGGCCTCCATTTCAGGAGCATACGGAACTTTCATATCAAACGTGGCGACCCCACCCGATTGAAATGAGATGGACGTACCGTTTCCCGTTACTTTTTCTCCTTGAACCTCCCAAGTGCCTAATGAAGTCGAACCCAGCGATGGGGTTATCTCAGCTCGAACCTTTTTACTAAGGCCCTTTTCAGGAATTTTAACACTTACCGAAAATTCCAAATTATCACCTTTCAATTCCAAAGGATCTGGTGTTACGGAATAAGTCACGTCCTTCATTAAGTCGCAAGAGGTTACGAGAAGGAAAGTAATCGAAACACAGAAACATATACCTAATTTTTTCATATTGTTATTTTTTGAGTGTAAAGGTAACATCTAAAATGTTTAAATAACATCATTTGGTAAAATTTTATTTTACTTTGCACAGAACTAACGCAAAAGTTGCGATGAAATCATAAAAGTTGAGGGATCTGGAAAACCTGTTAATTCTCCAAGCGGAACCAGAACAAAATCTCGATTAATATATCTTGGATGAGGCACAATTAACTTGCTGTTGAAAATTTTGATCTCGGACAAAACTATGTCAATGTCAATTATTCTATCTTCGTATCCTTTTGAAGAATAATGCCTCCCCATTTTTTTTTCAATACATTTGATGGCTTTTAGTAATTTTTGTGGAGAAAATCCAGTTTCTAAAGAAATACAACAGTTTAAAAAATCATTAGTTGAGAGAAATCCAGAAGGTTTTGACTTAAAAAAATTCGAAATTTCAGTTACCCTCCCAATTTCCTCGCAAATTAAGGTAATCGCAAGAGTGAGATTCTCCGATTTGTTACCTAGATTTGAACCTAATCCCAGTATGAATTTCATTTCCTCCAGTTAAAGCGATTGATAAAAACGTTTATATCTTTTCTCAGATAATCAATAATTCTCGCCTTCGTCTCCGAATCTGTTGGTATTTTATCCTTTTGAAATGCCTGAAAATCCATTAATACCTGGGCGTAGACAAAATTACCAAGTGAATCGGTCAGATAAAATTGAAAGGGTGTTGCCATATCTCCCGTTAATTCGTAGAGCATACCATAAACTTTTCTATCACTTTTTAAAATAGGCATTTTTTCAATGCTCTCAGATTTGAATTTATGGGACTCAACATCATTCACGACAAGCCTTGTGAGGTTTCTTAAGGAATCTTTAGAATCAAGAGATTTATAATGCAGCATCAGTTTAGCATGTATATTTTCCATTGAAATTTTCTCTACCACATCAAATGGCTCATACTGACTTATTTTCTGAACCTCATTGCGATTGAGTAATAAAGGAATTTTATTCTTCTTACTCCCCATAATTTCAATTTCTTCCTCACCAAGATCAATCTCAACCATGAGCTTCTCGCCTTTTATAAATTCCAGAACAATACCTGCCAAAGGAATTCCCGTGGATAATATTTTCTTCTCGAGCGTCCCGTTTCTCTTGTTTAGGCTATTTTCCTGAACCATCACCACATCACCAATCTCAATCAACTTATTCCTATTGAATGCGCAAGTCACTAAATTGTGTTTGGAATGTTCAGTCGTGTATTTTGCCTCTGATGTCCAATTAACATATTCTTGATTGGGAAAATCTAGACGTAATTTTGAAGGTGGTTTTATAGAGAAGTCATCCCTACATGAAAAAATAACAACAGTTATTCCCGTTAGAACCGCAAACTTTGAAAAATTTAATTTAATCATTTTCTCGTGTTACTCTGATTGTTTTCACTCTTCTCTTGT
This sequence comes from Bacteroidota bacterium, assembly GCA_016866375.1. GTDB lineage: Bacteria > Bacteroidota > Bacteroidia > Flavobacteriales_D > Crocinitomicaceae > UBA952. Next base: position 8,415 of record VGMK01000005.1, on the reverse strand, counting down.
CTGAGGATTCTACAATAAATTTATAATTTGCCATTTTTACAAATTCATTATTCTTTAAAATTCTACCCGCTTTTTCCGTGAGCATGCCACCTAGTGTCTCGGCCTCTCCTCGATCTTGGTCAAATCGGTCATTAGCTACCTCAACAACTTTACAAAAGTCAAGAATAGACGTTCGTCCCTCAAATACAAAAGTATCTTCATCTAATTTGGTGAAAACAATTTCATTTTCATCGAATTCATCTGTAATATCACCGACTATTTCCTCTAAGACATCCTCCAACGTTACGATTCCTGAAGCCCCGCCGTACTCATCTACAACAACAGCCAAATGCATTTTCATTTTACGAAAATCCTGCAGAAGGTCATTAATTTTTTTATTTTCAGGAACAAAAAATGGTTTTCGTACCATACTGAGCCAATCAAAATCGCGGTTTTCTGTATGTGCTAGTAAGTCTTTAATGTACAAGATACCAATGATATTATCGGGTTGATGTTCATAAACAGGGATTCGCGAATATCCAGCATCTAAAATCGAATCTATAATTTCTGTTAATGACATTTCTTTATCCACGGACTCTACCTCTACACGAGGCGTCATAATTTCTGAAGCCTCTGTCTTTCCAAACTTTACAATTCCCTCTAATATTTTATGATCCTCTTCGGACGAATCCTCATCTCTGGTCAATGCAAGCGCCTGTTCTAATTCATCGCTGTTAATTTTGGCATTTGTTCTTGTAAATTTTTGAATAAAGTAAGAAGAATTTACCAACGCCAATTTAATCCAAGATAATGGAGGGGTTTTCCCGATTATATAAAGTGGCCTGACCATTACATTAACAACTTGTTTGGGATTGGCATTTGCGAATATTTTTGGTGCAACCTCGCCAAAAATTAAAATCAACAAGGTAATTCCCACTACTTCAAATAAAAAACGAACAATCGGCGAAGTATTCTCGAAAGGCAGCAAATCATCTAAAACCACCGTTAAAAGAATCACTATACCCACATTAACAAAATTGTTAGTTACCAAAATTATCGCCAACAGGTCTTTTGGTTTTTCCAACATGGATAATATTAATTTTGACTTTGAAGAATTTTCCTTTTTCAAGGCATCCAACTCGTGTGGTTTAAGACTGAAGAATGCCGACTCAGAACCCGACATCATGGCTGAGACAATCAATAGCAATAAAACTGCAATTAAATAAAGTGGCAAAGAAGACGTTAGTGAGGCGGTAAACGCTGAAATTTCTATGTAACTGGAAGGTTCAGATGTTGCCATAGCTTAAAACGGAGCGGAATCGTCAGAACTTTCGCTCAAATCAGTAAGTGGACTAGGTGCTGTCGGCCTGTTATCTTGTGAATACGGAGGTTGGGCATTACGATCATTTCCCTCTACCCGACTAAGTATAGTAACGTCGTCACCTAACACTTCAGTTGCATAGCGCATATTTCCTTCTTTATCTTGCCATGAACGTTTTTTTAAACGTCCTTCCACGTATATTTTTGTTCCCTTTCGAATATATTTTTCAGCGATTTCAGCTAAACCCCTCCAAAGAACAATGTCGTGCCAATCGGTTATCTCTTTTTTGTCTCCTGTACTTTTATCCGTGTATACCTCAGATGTTGCCAATGGAAAAGAGGCTATTACTGCTCCGTTTTCCAACCTTCTCACCTCTGGATCTTTGCCCAAATTACCAATTAATATTACCTTATTCACACTACCATTCATAACACAAATATATGAATTAATCCGAGCTACTATTTTTTCTTAGAAGTCTTTTTAAATTTACTTGTTTTATTTTGGTTTTCAGCAATTTCGATACAATCCTCTAATGTCAATTCCTCGACTGATTTATTCTTGGGCAGTTTGTAATTATTATTTCCAATTTTGAGATATGCTCCATATTTGCCATTCAAAAGGTGTATGTCCTCACGTTCAGGGAATGTCTTAACAATTTTTCTTGCGTCAATTTCAACCTTTTCAGCAATTAATGCTAGTGCTCTTTCTAAACTGATTGTTGTGACATCTTCCTCCTTCGGAATGGATGCAAAAATTTTTCCTAGCTGAACATATGGACCAAATTTTCCCGCATTTGCCCTTACCTCAACCCCATCCTTTTCACCAAGAATTCTTGGTAATTTAAATAGTTCGAGTGCCTCTTCAAGCGTCATTGTGTGAATAGCTTTATTCTTCGGTATGGAAGCAAATTTAGGTTTAATCCCATCATCTTTTTCATCTCCAATTTGCACCATAGGTCCAAATTTTCCAATGCGAGCAATAACCTTTCGACCATTCGTTGGATGAATGCCAAGCACTCTTTCACCTGTGGCCCGGTCAGAGGTTTCCATGGTATTTTCTACATTGTTGTGAAAAGGAACATAGAATTCATCAATCATCGATTTCCAATCAATTTTTCCAGATGCTATTTCATCAAATTCGGCCTCTACCTTTGCGGTGAATTGGTAATCCATGATGCTCTCGAAGTGCTGAGTTAAAAAATCTGTTACCACTATTCCCATATCAGTTGGAGATAGCTTGTTACGTTCCTTTCCGGTTGTTTCCTGCCTCTCTGTCTCGGTAATCTGACTTCCAACTAATTCTAAGAAATCATACGTTCTAATTTCTCCCTCGCGTTCATTTTTTTGCACATAACCCCTTTTTTGAATTGTTGAAATCGTGGGTGCATAAGTAGAGGGTCGTCCAATGCCCAATTCCTCCAACTTTTTTACCAATGATGCTTCTACATAGCGAGAAGGAGGCCTCGTAAACCTTTCAATGGCTGTTATTTTTTCTTTCAATAATGCTTCACCTACCTGAACCTTTGGGAGCAGAAGACGCTCTTCGTCCTCCTCGGAATCCTCGGTATTTGATTCTAAATAAACTTTTAAGAATCCATCAAAAATGATAACTTCACCTTGAGCAACGAAATAATGCGCAGTATTCGGCAAACCACCAATTTTTATTGTTGTACGCTGCAGTTGAGCGGGCGCCATTTGACTTGCTATCGCTCTTTTCCAAATCAACTCATAAAGGCGTTGTTCGTCGCGATCTCCTGGAATTGTTTGTACTTTAAAGTCTGTAGGACGTATCGCTTCGTGAGCTTCTTGAGCACCCGCAGATTTGGTTGTGTATTTGGACGGCTTCGAATAGGAACTCCCATAAAAAGACTCAATGCTTTGACGGGCTGAATTCATGGCAGTTTCAGATAGATTAACTGAATCGGTTCGCATGTAAGTAATTTTTCCAAACTCGTATAGACGTTGTGCCACACTCATCGTTTTTGTGACCGAAAATCCTAATTTTAAACTTGCCTCCTGTTGAAGTGTGGAGGTAGTGAACGGGGCTGATGGATAACGCGTGGCAGGTTTTACTTGAACATCATCAATGAGAAACGAAGTATTTTGGCAAATAGAAAGCAACGATAGCGCCTCTTCTTTATTAGATAACTGCGAGCTTAGTTCTGCTTTCAACGAACCATTAGCGCATCGAAAAATGCCATTGATTCGAAAGAAACCCGAGGAATTAAATTTATCGATTTCTCGTTCTCTGTCTACAATGAGTCGAACGGCTACCGATTGAACCCGCCCTGCAGACAAACTCGGACGCACTTTTCTCCACAAAATTGGTGATAGTTCAAATCCTACAATGCGGTCCAATACGCGCCTTGCTTGTTGGGCATCAACTAATTCTTTATTGATGGCACGCGGCTTTTCTATGGCTTTAAGAATGGCCGATTTAGTTATTTCGTTAAACGTTATTCTTCTGGTTTCTTTTTTTGAGAGCTCTAAAGTTTCGTATAAATGCCAGGAAATTGCCTCACCCTCTCTGTCTTCGTCCGTTGCTAACCATACGATTTCTGCATTTTTTGCAAATTTTTTCAATTCTGAAACTACTTGCTTTTTATCGGAACTAACCTCATAATCCGGGGTGTAGGAATTACTTAAATCAATCGATAGCCCCTTTTTGGATAGATCCCGAACATGTCCAAAACTCGATTTCACCACAAAGTCTTTTCCCAAATAACTTTCTATGGTTTTGGCTTTGGCAGGGGATTCTACAATAACAAGATTTTTTGACATTTTCTCGATTTTTGACAACAAATTTATTGTTAATAAAGTGGAAAAAACAAAAACTAATATGAGTTTTTTGTCAATCGCATACTATTAACCTTTGGTTAACAAATTTGTTTAAAAGCATGCTATTAAACATTATTTTTTCTATGTGCCATTTTGTCAGTCATAAGTAATTCTTTATTTTTGCCAATAATATTTGTATTTGGTGGAGAATAAAGTTTTTGACGAGAGCAGACAAGGCGAGGCAATTGAGTTAAGCAACATTAAAGACGAGGGTAAAAAACTTTACCTAGAAAGTTACGGCTGTCAAATGAATTTTTCTGATAGTGAAGTAGTTGCGTCTATAATGGCAAACGAAGGTTTTTCCACCACAAGAAACATCGAAGAGGCTGACGTTATCTTGTTGAACACATGTTCGATTCGTGAAAACGCAGAAATAAGAGTCCGTAACCGTTTATCTGATTTTAGAAAAAAGAAAGACGAACACCCTGAGTTGGTGATAGGAATTTTAGGTTGTATGGCAGAACGCCTTAAAAAGTCACTTCTTGAGGAGGAAAAACTCGTGGATTTGGTCGCAGGTCCAGATGCATATCGGGATTTACCAAACCTAATTGATGAAGTTGGAACGGGACAGAAAGCCGTTAATGTTTTACTCTCAAGAGACGAAACATACGCCGATATTTCACCCGTGAGACTGGACCAAGGAGGCGTTAGTGCTTTTGTTACAATAACACGTGGTTGCGACAACATGTGTTCTTTCTGCGTAGTGCCTTTTACTCGAGGGAGAGAAAGATCTAGAGATCCAGAAACAATTCTAACTGAATGCAAAGATTTATATGAAAAAGGATATCGCGAAGTCACCTTATTGGGCCAAAATGTCGATTCGTACAGATGGAATATAACGTCCAAGGGAGAAATAAAAGATGGCACCAAACCGACAACTAATTTTTCACAACTGATGGAGAAAGTCGCTCAAGTGTCTCCACAATTGCGTGTGCGCTTTAGCACTTCACACCCAAAAGACATGACAGATGAAGTTTTGGAGGTAATAGCCAAATATCAGAATATTTGTCCTTACATTCATCTTCCTGTCCAGTCAGGCAACACGAATGTATTGTATCGCATGAACCGTGGATACAGTCGAGAGTGGTATCTTGGTAGAATTGATGCAATCAAACGTATCATTCCAGATTGTGCCATCTCCACTGATATAATTACTGGTTTTTGTGGTGAAACAGAGGAGGAACACCAGGATACATTAAGCTTGATGGAGCGCGTTGAATTCGATTTTGCTTACATGTTTAAATACTCTGAGAGACCGAAAACATTAGCAGAACGCAAATTTAAAGACGATGTTCCAGATGAATTGAAAGGAAAAAGGTTAAACGAAATCATCGATAAACAATTGGGGCACTCGTTAAAATCACACCAGCGGCAAATAGGCACTATTCAAAAAGTGCTTGTTGAAGGCCCATCGAAAAGATCGGAAAATTTTTTCTGTGGGAGAAATGACAGAAATTCAATGGTGGTTTTCCCCAAAGAAAAAGCAAAAAAAGGCAGCTATGTATTGGTTAGAATTGAAGAATGCACCTCAGCAACCTTACTCGGAAAAGTTCAAGAATACCTATGAAAATGAATCTTCAACAAGTTAAACAGCGTTTTGGAATTATTGGGAACACGCCTCTTCTTAATCGTGGGCTAGAGGTGGCTATTCAGGTTGCTCCTACCGATATCTCTGTATTAGTGACCGGAGAAAGTGGAACTGGAAAAGAGATTATTCCGCAAGTAATACATCAATTGAGTGCACGAAAACACAAAGAATATATTGCTGTGAATTGTGGAGCAATCCCAGAGGGAACAATCGATTCAGAATTATTTGGTCACGAAAAAGGATCTTTTACAGGCGCCAGCGGAAGTAGACAAGGGTATTTTGAAGTTGCAAACGGCGGGACAATTTTTTTAGATGAGGTCGCAGAACTCCCAATGCAAACTCAAGTTCGGTTGCTACGCGTCCTTGAAACAGGTCAATTCATAAGAGTTGGATCATCAAAAGTGATGAAAACTAATGTGAGAGTTGTTGCTGCAACGAATGAAAATATGCATCATGCGATTGCTTCAGGGAAATTTAGAGAGGATCTTTATTACAGACTTAATACGGTTCCAATTCAACTCCCCTCTCTCAGAAACAGACAAGAAGATATTCACCTACTTTTTAGAAAATTCTCGCACGATTGTGCTGAGAAATATAGAATGCCAGCGGTCAAATTGACAGAGGATGCGGTCGTCCTCTTATCCCAATACAGTTGGCCAGGTAATGTCCGACAACTGAAAAATCTTGTGGAGCAATTATCCGTAATAGAAACTTCAAGAGAAATTGATGAATTTATACTGGCATCTTATCTGCCGAAACCAACAGAGAAGGTGCCAATTCTCCAAACACAAGCGAATGCCGAAAATTTTTCAGAGCGGGAATTAATGTACAAGTTCCTATTTGATATGAAAAAAGACCTGACTGATTTGAAAAAATTAGTGCTAGAGGTTCTGACTCAAGGAATTGGTGTTCAACTTAATGCAGATCAAACCGAGGTACTGAACAGGTTTTATGGTGAAGTTCAATCAGGTAATCTCGCTTCTATTGAAACCGGTCGCGCATTGCCAGCCCCAATAGACCAGAGAGTAAGTTTGACAAGCCAAGTAGACAAGTTTGAGCATCATGAAGAATACGAGGAGTCGTTAAGCCTGGAGGACAGGGAAAAAGAGTTTATTAAAAAAGCACTTGAGAAACATAGAGGGAAAAGAAAATATGCGGCAGCTGAACTTGGAATTTCAGAACGAACACTCTACAGAAAGATAAAAGAGTTTAACTTAGGATTTTTATGAAATGAAAAAATGCTGTTTGATTTTACTACTAATCTCAATCCTAGGATGTAAGTCAATGAGTATTTCACTTAAAGATAAAGGGTCGACACCTGAGGAATGGAAATCATTTTCTGTAAAAACCTTCGAATCTACCGCCCCAAATTGTCCTTTGAGTTACAACGCAAATTTAACTGAATATGTAAAAGATGCTTTGCAAAACAATACGCGGCTTATACTGAATACAACAACAGGAGCAGGAGAGGTATTCATTGAGGGCGTGGTTACAAACTATCAAGTTTTACCAATTGCCATTCAAAACAACAACAACGCTGTTCAAAATAGATTAACAATCAGCGTTCAATTCACCATAAATTTAAGCAGCCCGAAAGAAGACATTATGAACTTAAGTGCAACCCGCTTTGCAGACTTTAGTGCATCCACAAATTTAGTATCCATTGAAAATCAGCTTCTTGAAGATATTAATTCTCAACTCGCGCAAGATTTGATAAATAAATTATTAGGAAATTGGTAGATGATTGCTAAGCAGAAAATACAAAAATTACTTTTAAACAAATCTGAACTAAAGCAGATTGACCCGGATGAACTCCGGGAAGTTGTCTCATATTTTCCTTACGCATCCTCATTGGCTATTTTGTACCTGGAATCACTTCATCGCAGAGGAGATTTGCGATTTCAGGAAGAACTTAATCGTTTAGCTATTCGCATTATTGACAGGTCCGTACTGTACCAATTAGTAAATGGCCTGGAAAAGGAGAAAATCGGGGAGGAAAATATCAAATCAAATGAACCTGTTCTGCGAGTTATTCAGGGTGGTCAAGTAAGCAAGGCTGAAATTCATGAGGATAATTCCAGTTGCGTATTGTCTAGTGAGGACTCTAGATCAGACGAAACAACAGATTTTGAGAGTATAAATAGGGTTGAAATTGATTCCAAAGATCAACAAATAGATGAGGTAGAATTATTAATCCAGGCAAGTGCTGCGCAAACCGGTTATATCATTGAAAATGAAAACCATATTGCTCAACTTGAGCAAAAGAAGAAACATGAAGCGGCTCATTCAAACCAAGAAGAAGAATTCAAAACCGCTGAAAAAACACCAATTTTAAAAAACAACCTGATCGAGATAAATGAAAAAGATTTAGCAGATCAGGAGTTTTCTTTTAACCAATGGTTAAATTTTCCAAAAAATATAGAGATCTCAGCGCACGACGAAATTGAAAATCCAACCTTCGAAACTATTGAAAGACCAAAAAAAGAATTTTACTCCCCGATTAAAAAAGCAAAAGAGAGCCTGGATGAACAGAAAATGCCCGTGAGTGAAACATTAGCTGAGATTTTTAAACTTCAAGGAAATTTTCCAAAAGCAATTTACGTTTATGAGCAATTATGTTTGATTTATCCAAAAAAAAAGACTTACTTTGCACTCCAAATCAAAGAAATTAAAAAGAAAATCAAATAACT